>JAZSOJ010000104.1:0-6555 GCA_045536855.1 Clostridia bacterium
CATACATTGTTCAATCGCCTGTGCAACTTCCTTTTCGGTTATCATTCAATCAACCCCTTGTTATGCTCTTTCGAGTGCCTGCATACACTTCTTGAGTGCTTCACGTTCTGCGGGCTTTTCTGCCTCGTCCATAAGCATACCAAGCTGTTCCATCATATATTCCTTGCCCTCGTCACGGGAGTAGCCACCCTCACGGGAATAACCACGGCTACCGCCACGGTTGCCACCTCTGCCACCACGGGCATAGGACATATCGTCATCGTAGGACATACCGCCGTCACGGCTGTATCTGCCCATACTGTCACGACGGGCATTGCGACCACGACCACGGGCATAGGAAGAACCGCCACGCTCGGAGTAGCCGCTTTCGTAGGAAGTGCCGTAAATGCGACCCTCTCCCATATAGTGACCGTCCTCAGAGTAACCCAGTTCCTGCTTCAAGGTGTCAATCTTCATAATATTTTTTACGGTATCGGTCAGCTTGTGGATTGCTTCAAGATCACCAGCGGACATTTTGTTTGCTTTCTTGCCTTTCTCTGCGTAATCTTCCAGCTCGGCGCAGAGCAGGTCTTTCAAATCTTCCATATAGTGCATAATTACATCTCCTTTCATTAGGCTACACGGTCAAAGATGATGTTTGCATTGGTAACATCAATCGCCGTGGTGTCGCTCACATTCTCAACGGATACGGTCACGCAGCAGCCACAGGGAATTTCAATAAATGTCGCAACAGACACATTGAAGAAATCGCCAATAGCGGCAGGGGTGACGGTTGCAAGGGCATTGCCCAGTTCCTCGCCGTTGATAGTAAGTGCAATGCTGATAGGCTCAACTGTGCCACCCTCTGCAATAGCAATATTGCCATTAAAGGTCACACGATAAACGGCTTTGTTGCAGCCGTTAGAGCCTTTCAGAAAGAAGATGCCGGAAGTGTCCCGGTGCTGAATGTAACCCTTATGGCAAGCACGGCTACCATTGGCAAAGATTACATTTTCGTCCACAGCAATCGTCTGGACGGGAATTGCGGAATATTCCGCTGCCATAAAAATCATTCCTTTCTATCAAAAAATAAGGCGGCAGGATATGGGATCCCACCGCCTCGGTAAACAGTGTCAGCTATTCAGCCGACCATTTCCACAGTGGGAAAAGTAAGTCTTTCTATTCGATTAGAAAGAGCCACCGCAGCCGGTGTTGCAACCGCCGTTATAGCCAGCATAGTTGACCTGACCGCAGCAGTTAGTGGGGAAGGTCACGGGCTGAGGGGGCTGTACCACATAGGCAGGAGTGGGGCAGTCAGCACCCAGACGGCGGATCAGTTCGGCGGTCTGCGCCTGCTGGTTAGCCGTGATAAATGCGTTCTGCTCGCTCTGGCTTGCACGGAAGCGCAGGGACAGGTTTTCACTCTGGAGGGTGTCAATCTTGTCCTTTACCAGGAAGTCCAGAATTGCCCGGCTGTTTGCGTTGGCATTGTCAATCACATCACGGGTGGTGTTCTGGATGGTGTTCTGCAAAGCGCAGGTGTTGGACTGGTTCTCGTAGGCTACACGATCAATGGCTCGCTGGGTCTGGCAGCAGCAATCACCGATTTCACGAGAGATGCCGTTAAAACCGCCCTGGATGGTATAGCCAAGGTTGCAAATTGCGTTACCAACGCCATTGAAGCCCTGCAGGACGGTGGTGTTCACGCCGTTAAAGCCCTGGCACAGGGTCTGCTGGATGCCAGCCTGACCAAGCTGAAGATCGTTCAGGTTGGACAGAACGGCAGAGTTATTAAAGCCAGCGGCAAGGTCAGCCTGAGTGGCGCAGGGGGAGCAGCAACAGCCACCAGAGCGACCGCTGTCAATCACGATAGGCTGGCTGTAACCAGCACCACCACCCTGACCGCCATCGCCATAGCCACCATAGCCAAAGCCACGACCCAGAGCCAACAGTAGCAGAATGATCCCATTTTGTTACCGTAGAGGCTTTTTATCCTCTACTTCTTACACTTGTTGTTCGTGTAAGTTCAGCATATCTTTTCAACTGCTTTTCCAACTTCTACCCTGTTTTACTGCGGATATTGTAGATGGAGAAACCCCATATTTTTCTGCAAGTTCCTTTTGATTCATTGTGTTATCAGAACGAATAAAATCAACATCTTTCTGTGTTAATTTCGACCAAGAGCAACTTTCTCCAGTTCTTTGCAAAAGGTTTTTAACGGCGTGTTGCCTGTTCTCCATATTTGTTACCCATTCAAGATTTTCAGCCGAATTGTTCAACTTGTTTCCGTCTTTGTGGTTTACTTGCGGTTTGTTTTCGGGATTTGGTACATATTTTTCTGCGACCAAACGATGAACAAACTGCAATTTTCCAGCAATGGAAACACGCAGATAGCCTTTCCCATTAGGCTGTGGCTTTACTTTTCGCCCGCTTTTCTTGTTGATAACTTCGCCTTGTTCAGTAATGATATAGTCGGATAGATGTAAAGTTTTCATATTATTATCCCTTTTCGGCTTTATTATACCATTTATAAAGGGGATAGTCAAGCAGTTGTTGCGGTCTCGTGGGTGGATTATATCTTTTCACCACCTATGCGTTGCCCCTGACTGCACTTTGTACAGCCTTCGGTTCGGATTAGCATTTCAGCCTTCCCGCTTAATACCGCAATTTACCGTTGGCAGATCTCTACCAACCGTTGTTGTCACCCCAACCGCCGTTGTTGCCGTTGTTGCTGTTACCAGTAACGGCAGCGATGTCAGCAGGGGACATAGATTCCATAGTCAAACTCATTGGAATTTCTCCTTTATTAAAATATTTTATATTCAGCCATTCCGGACTGGCTCAATATCAAAGTTTACCGCCCATAGCGGACATAATTTGTGTAGCCATCTGTGCATACTGGTTGAACTGCGCTTGCGAAAGCCTGCCATCGTTCAACATTTTCTGCACTTCATCTTTCGGGTTGCCCTGTAAAGTTTGCTGCAATCGTTTTGCCTCTGCTACAAGGCTTGCCATCGGGTTCATCTGCTGACCGCCCAAAGCGTTAAACAAGGGATTATTCGCCATCTTCCGCAACCTCCGTCAAATTGTTCTTTTTTGCTTTTTCTTTACATTTGCATTGTGAGCCGATAGACGCAATTCTGCGCTCAAATTCTTCACGGGTAACAAATCTATCGTCCAGTTTATCAAGTCCGCTTACAGAGCCGCTGGAAGCCTTACAGGCGGCTTCATTCGTTTCCTTGTATTCAAATATCCGCAGCGGCATAGGCATACCACTTGCATCAGCTGATTTCAAGTAGAAACGCTCGCCCTCGCTATCCATCAGCATAACAGTATTTCCGGGTGCGACAAGGTAGGACTTTGCGCCAGCTTCACCTTGCACCCAAATCAATCCGCTGTTTGGCTGTGTTTGCACCTGTGGGGGCGTAGGTTGCGCCATAACGGGATTTTGCATTTGCCCTTGGTTCATTCTTAACTGTGCCAAATTGTCCGGCATAGGCGGCTGTGCGCCATAATAGGGGTATTGATATCCATAGTTAGGTTGGTACATTGTCAATCCTCCGATTTTTCAAAGTAGTAAACGGTTGTTTCGTTTCGGCTGTCCCAGCTGTCCCATAAAGTTCCATCAATAACGGTTGTGAGATGGCTGCCCGTGCCAATAACAAAAGTGCCTTGCGGATGATCCTTGCAGAAATCGCCCACGCAATAGCAATCCGGGCAACTGTCCGGGACAGTCCGTCTTTTGAAGCCTTGATTTTTCAAGTAGGCTGTAGTGATTGCGTTGCTCGATGGCATATCACCATTCAGCAGACCGAACAAACACAAGTCAAGGTAAGTGTCCATCCACCCTTTACCGGTTGCTGTGGAAATCGCCCGCACTGTACAATCCCCTACAAGTTTCCCTTTCGGGTTTGGGTTGTGATACTGCCACATTTTCGCCACCGCCTTTCTCAAATGCTTTTTCATCAATAAAGCCGTCGTTTATCAGTTCCATAATTGTCAAGTAAACTGTGGTAAATGGCATAAGGGTGAATTTGTCATTACTTTTTATGTATTCTTCGATGGTCAAAAAATCGCCTCCTTTTCTGCTGAAAGCATAACAAAAAAGATACCCCCTAACAAGAAAGTTAGAGAGTATCTTTTGATAAATTTTTAGTTCAATTTTCTATTGTCAAACACTCAACAATTTTGCCGTTTGCAGAAACAACAAAGAATATTTTACCATCATATACTACATTCCCGCAATTAAACTCAACCCCTGAACGGTCAACAACTGAAAATCTGCTTTTTTCTTTTCCATATCTGCTGACGCAATATGCCAAAAATGCTTTTTCTTGTTGTTCTTCATCTTCGGCATTGTTGATAAACCCGTCTTGTTTTAATTTTTCAACGGCTTCTTTTATCAAAACGGATGTTTCACAAAGATTTTTGCATTTTCTTGATTTTTCTACAACCTCGAAGAAAATTTCATATATTCTTTTTTCCATCACCAAGCCTCCATAAAGGGGACATCTCGTCCGCATTTTTTAGCGGTAAATCCAAGTTCAATCAAGTCATCGGTTGTTTGGATGCCATCGAAAACTCTGTCTGCCCATCCGTCAAACCCTGCTTCTTCAACAACATATTCGGCTCTAATCTTTTCACCGTATTTGTTTTTTGGATATGCCACGATATGCCGTTTGTTTTTATAACAAGAATAGTCCGCACTCCAATCTTCGATTTGGATGTGCGTACCATCTTTCATTGTGCCTTTTCTGTCGATTTTCATTTTTTTAGCCCTCCATTACAGTTCCACGATTTCGTAATTCCGCTTGCTATCACGCTTGCTGGGGGTTCTGTCGTTATTCAACATAACGGATAGCTTCATACACATTTCGGCTTCTGCACGGGTATCGAAAATCAGTTCTTCATTGGTCTTCTTGAAAATCAGCTTAAACATTTTAATTGCCTCCTATTATTTGGGGTGTTCCCCTTAACTGTCTTTATTATACACCATTCATCTGCATTTGTCAACAACTTTTTCATAAAATTTTATAACTATTTTGAGAAAAAGAAAACCCCACCTTTCGGCAGGGTGTTCTTTATAGGTGTTTTTCCAGCCTGTCCATCGCCTTGTAAACGATGTTTTTCACTTGCTGAGTGGATAGGTCGTATTTCTCTGCCAGCCGTTCATAAGTTGTGCCATTGAATAGCCGGTCAGACAAAATCAGCCGATGCCGTTCATTGAAAATCCATTGGTCAATGATGTATTGCAGTTCAGACCTTGACAGATTATATGCTTCGGTACTTTTCCGCAAGGTCTACCACCTCCATCCCTACCATTCGGGCAAAGTCAATCTCTTTCTGTACGCCTTTGCTCGGTTCGCTTGCCACGATCAGCACATCGCAGACGGAAAGCAAATCAAGACACATTTCCAATTCTTCCGTGTAACCGATTTCGCCATAGTCAAGGCGAGAGAAATTCAGCAGAGGGCAGACCACGCAATGCGTAGGGTTTTCCATCTGCAAATCGTGGGCAATCTTTTTGACCCGCTCCATATTGGCTTTGTCGCCGCCGTATTTGTGCGCCAAATACAAAAGCATTACATAATCACCTTCATTTCCTTTCGGTTGCCTCGCAAGATGATTTCCTGCGGTACATAGCTGGACGGGGTTAGCATTGCCCGTGCCGCATAGCCACCATAAGCAAGCCAACTGGTCATAGAAACCACCTTGAACGGCTTTAGGCTGACTTTGTTGTTATGCAAGTCAATGGATATTTTACTTGGTTGTGTCGTGTAGGCTTTGTGTGTATGCCCCAAAACAAGGCAATCCATACCATCTACCACATAGCCAAACTTTTCACCACGATTGACAGCAGAGCCGGTAGAACCGCCACCACCTGCGCCGTGGGTTACGACAAAGGTATATGTTGGGTTGCGTGTGCCGTCTCCATTTTTCTTACCAAATCTCAAACAGAGAAACGCCATATTTTCCCTGTACAGATGTTCCAAGTCCAGCTTGCACATAATGTCATAGGTTGGATCATCGTCTGCATCTTTGCCACTTCGCCGTTCGTGGTTGCCATTGACCGCACATAGGATTTTATCCTTGATTGGCTTTAGCATTTCAGCCATTCGCCGCTTTTGTTCCCGTGGGCGCATCGTTTCCTCGAAGATGTCCGCCACGCTTGAACGGGTACTATTATTCAATAAATCTCCGCCCAAAATCACATAACTGTTCGGCTCTTCCAAAATCCGATTACAAAAATTATCCCATTCCGCTGTCAAATGCTCGGCTGCACCGAGGTGGACATCCGAAATGGGATAAATCTTTATATCGTTATTTTCGGGGAAGTGCCGTGTGATGATTTCAAAATCATTCAACAATGGCGACTACCTGCGCTTTCTTGTTCCTTTTGAATTATTGCTTTTTTTGACTCGCTTTTTTCTACGAACTGTAACTTTCTGTGCCATTATTCACCTCATTACTGTCACCGATAATGTTAGTGCATTCGCCATCCTGCTGATAAATGATTTCTTCACTTGAATAATCATACTGACACCATGCATAGAGCCATGCTGCATTGCAAGCGAA
>JAZSOJ010000105.1:0-7423 GCA_045536855.1 Clostridia bacterium
CGTTATAGCTCATCGGTGCAAGTGCGGCAATTTCTGAAAGTGTAAGTTTCGGAATCTGTTCGGGAACATACAGTCCTCCATCTGCCGCAAGACCTGTTTTAATCGCATACGCCGATTCTACACGGACGTTTTTATCCCTCGTGCTTTGATAATGCATTAAAATAACCTCCAAAAGTAATCGAATTCATTTCGACAATTAAAGCAAGTATATCACAAACCCAGTTCTTTTTCAAGCCTTGATTTTTCTTCTTCGTATCCCGGTTTACCCAAAAGCGCAAACATATTCTTTTTGTATGCTTCAACCCCCGGCTGATCAAACGGGTTTACGTCTAACATATAGCCGCTGATACCACAGGCACGTTCAAATAAATATACCAGCCGCCCGAAATAATATTCGTCCAACTTCGGCACATTGATAATAATATTAGGTACGCCTCCATCGTTATGAGCAAGAACTGTCCCTTGAAATGCCTTATGATTTACAAAATCCATTGTCTTTCCGGCAAGGAAATTAAGACCATCAACATTTTCAGCATCCAAACCAATGGTAATGTCTTTTTTTGGGGTCTCTACATTTAAAACGGTTTCAAAAATATTGCGAAGGCCATCCTGAATATACTGACCCATCGAGTGAAGATCCGTTGAAAAATCAACAGCAGCAGGGAAAATACCCTTTTGGTCCTTCCCCTCACTCTCACCGAAAAGCTGTTTCCACCACTCTGCAAAATAATGCAGGCGTGGTTCGTAGTTCACCATGATTTCTGTTGTTTTTCCCTTACGATACAAGGCATTGCGAATTGCTGCATACTGATAACAAATATTCTCCTTGATATCACAGGCAGAATATTCCTTCTGTGCATCCTGTGCACCCTTCATCATCAGGTCAAGGTCCGCACCTGAAACTGCGATCGGCAAAAGGCCAACCGCTGTCAAAACTGAATAACGGCCACCAACATCATCCGGAATCACAAATGTTTCGTATCCTTCTTTGTCGGCGAGGGCTTTTAATGCGCCACGTGCTTGATCGGTCGTTGCGTAAATTCTTCCCTTTGCACCATCTTTTCCGTATTTCTTTTCCAAGAGTTCTTTAAAGACACGAAAAGCAATTGCAGGTTCGGTTGTTGTACCCGATTTAGAGATGATATTAACCGAAATATCCTTATCTTTGACCAACTCATATAATTCTGCAAGATAAGTTGAGCTGATGGAATTCCCCGCAAAGAAAATGCGAGGCGCTTTTCTGGCGCTATCCTCCTGCATATTGTAAAACGAATGGGTCAACATTTCGATTGCCGCTCTGGCACCCAGATAGGAACCGCCGATACCGATAACAATTAGCACATTGGAATCCGACCGGATCTTTTCAGCCGCCTTTTTAATGCGTGTAAACTCTGTTTTATCAAAATCTGTGGGGAGATTAACCCAACCCAAAAAGTCATTACCTGCACCTGTTTTTTGTTCTAATTTTTCGTGTGCATCTGCAATCTGACTCACCAGATTTTCTATCTCATCTTTTGTGATAAAATTAAGTGTTTTCGAGTAGTCTAAAGTGATTCTTTCCATGAACTTCGCTCCTCTATTTGATAATAACTTTACCAACCAAATCTCCGAGATCGTCAATTTTATTTTGCTGCATATAAGAGACAAGGCCCTTTTTAATATCAACACAAGCATATGGGTTCATAAAGTTTGCCGTACCGACAGCAACTGCGCAACTTCCCGCAAGCATAAATTCTACAGCATCTTCGCCTGTTGTAATGCCTCCCATACCGATAATCGGCAAGCTCGTAACCTGCGATACTTGATACACCATCCGGATCGCCACCGGTTTGACGCACGGTCCGGAAAGGCCGCCTGTGACATTAGCAAGAATCGGGCGTTTGGTCTTAATGTCAATCGCCATGCCTAAAAGCGTATTAATTAACGACAAAGCATCTGCTCCACCTTGCTCCGCCGCCTTTGCCATTTCCGTGATATCCGTTACATTCGGCGAAAGCTTCACAATCAGCGGTTTATTGGTATGTTTTTTTACTTCTTTTGTAATATGAAGGATGGTATTGGCATTGGTACCAAACGCCACACCGCCTTCTTTTACATTCGGACAAGATATATTCATCTCCAGCATATCAACATCACTGTCCGAGAGTTTTTCTGCCATCTGACAGTAGTCATCCACCGTATTGCCTGCCATATTAGCAATGACTTTACAGGTGTATTTTTTCAATTCCGGCAATTCATATTCAATAAATGCATCCACACCGGGATTTTGTAAGCCGACACTATTTAATATACCCCCATATGTCTCGGTAATACGTGGTGGCGGATTTCCTGCACGAGGCATTAAAGTGAGTCCCTTAACACAAATAGCACCCAGTTCATTTAAACTGTAAAGTTCTCCATATTCACGACCGAAACCATAGGTTCCGGATGCGGTAATAATGGGATTATTTAATTCGACTCCTGCGATGTTTACTTTCATATTCATTACAGAACCACCTCCGTCGACCAAAAGACCGGTCCGTTTTTGCAAACACGCATATATTTCCAGGTGCCGTCATGCTTTGTTTCACACGAGCATGCCAAACACGCACCAATTCCGCAACCCATTCTCTGTTCCAACGAGATCTGGCAACGAATCCCTGCTTCTTCTGCAACTTGCTTTACTGCACGAAGCATCGGCGTCGGACCACAGGCATAGATAATATCTACCGGATCGTGTTTGATTTTTTCTTTTAAGAGTTCGATCGCATACCCGTTATAACCATAACTGCCATCATCGGTTGCGACTGTTACATCCCGGCAAACCGAACGAAAATCGTCCTCAAGAGTAACCTGTGCCTTAGAGCGAAAACCGAGGAATACCGTTGGGTTTTCAAGTTCCTTTGTCAGCATTAACAGCGGATAAGTGCCAATTCCTCCACCAATAACGACCGGATGCTTGAAGGTTTCGTTTGCAACAGTAAAGGCGTTCCCCAAAGGTCCTAAAATATCCAGATCATCTTCAATAAAACTCAGTGCCTTTGTGCCACGCCCTTTGATTTCAAAAATAAACCGGAGCGTATCGCCTTTTACATCACAAATGCTGATCGGTCTGCGAAGCGGCATTGCAATTTCATCCCCGCATTTGACATGCAGGAACTGCCCCGGCTTTGCCAAAGTCGCTATTTCCGGGCTTTTTACTGCAACATCAACGATGTTTGGTGCGATTTCTTTTTTAGAAATTAGTTTGCATTTAAAAACGTCATAACTCATATGAATACCTCATCAATAAAATATGTAACTTCAACGTATAATTATAACAAATATTGACAGATATTTCAAGACAGAGTTTATTATCTTCTATTCTTTTTATTTTAAACAAAAAAGATAACACATTTTCATTTTCTTAAAATATCATCCAACAGCAAAAAACGACGATGTAATCTCTGTTACATCGTCGTTAAAATGTTAAGAATTTGCTTTGATAAAGTTTTCTACTCTGTCTAAGCCTTCTTTAATATTTTCCATCGCCGTTGCATAAGACCAACGAACAAAATCATCTGCGCCAAAGCCACTACACGGTACAACCGCAACCTTTGCGTTTTCCAAAAGAGCATTTGCAAAATCATCAGAGGTATTAATTTTAACTCCACCCATCGTGCGGCCTTTTAATTGACTGATATTCATCATTACGTAAAAAGCGCCACTGGGTTTTAAGCAGGAAATACCATCAATCGAATTGATGCGTTCTACCATATAATCACGGCGTTCTTCAAATGCGTTTTTCATCATCTCAATCTCTTCTTTTCCGCCACTGAGCGCCGCAATCGTCGCTGCCTGAGCAATTGAGTTCGGGTTTGAGGTTGCGTGCGACTGAATATTTGCCATTACCTTGGCAATTGGCTGAGGCGCTGCAGCGTAGCCAATTCTCCAACCGGTCATCGCATAAGTCTTGGAAACACCATTGATAATAATGGTTAAATCTTTAATTTCAGGGCCAAAGCTTGCAATACTTGTATGTTTTCCCTCATAAATCAAATGCTCATAAATTTCATCGGAAATTACATAAATATTGTGCTCTACAGCAACTTTTGCAATCGCTTCCAGTTCACTTTCCGTGTATACCATACCCGTCGGATTGGAAGGGCTGTTCAATACAATTGCACGTGTTTTATCTGTAATCGCCGCGCGAAAAGCATCTGCCGTAAACTTAAAGGATTCCGCTTCGCTCGCCGTGATAACCACCGGAACGCCGTCTGCTAATTTTACCATTTCGGGATAACTGACCCAAAACGGCGCCGGAATAATAACCTCATCCCCGGGATTTAAAATTGCTTGAAATGCGTTAACCAGCGAGTGTTTCGCACCGTTGGATACGACAATTTGATCAAACGTATAGTCAAGGCCATTTTCAACTTTAAACTTTTCTGCAATTGCCTTACGGAGCTCAATCGTGCCGGCTGCGGGCGTATATTTGGTCTTTCCGCCAGTAATTGCCGCAATCGCCGCATCCTTAATATATTGAGGTGTATCAAAATCAGGTTCGCCCGTACCAAAACCGACAACATCGATACCCTCTGCCTTCATTTGCTTAAATTTTGCATCAATGGCAAGAGTCGTCGACGGACTGACTCTTTTTGCTTTTTCGGAAATATACATTTATGCAGCCTCCATCATATCGTTTTTAAAATATACAAGTGATATTGTAATATATATCATAAAAAAATGCAAGAAAAAAATTAGTTTTTTTCATTTTTTAACACTTTTTTCAGAAAATTGACGAAATTTCCGTGGGTTATCGCCTCAATTAACGAATCTTTGTATCCCATTTTTTTCATTTTGTCAAATAATCGGTACAAATGACCAACATGTTCAATCTCACTCGGTAAGGTTGGAATTCCGTCAAAATCCGTCCCGATTCCAAGGTTTTTTTCGCCGCCCAAGGAAAGGATGTGGTCAATGTGACGAATCACATCATCAACCGAAGCCTTCTCACCCCCATTTAAGAATTCCGGGTATACGCTGACGCCGATGACGCCACCATTCTCTATCATGGCACGAATCTGTTCATCGTCTAAATTTCTTGGGTGCGCATGAACCGCATACGCATTTGAATGTGAAGCTATCACCGGTCTGCTTGTGATCTTTAACACATCCCAAAAGCTTTTTTTCGGCAGATGGGAAACATCAACAATCATACCAATCCGGTTCATTTCCTGCACTACTTCTTTACCGAAAGCCGTTAATCCTTTGTTGTTCTTTGTCAAAGTTCCATCCGTGATATCGTTATCGTGGTTCCACGCAAGCGTCATCGCACGGACACCAAGTCGATACAGCGTTCTTAAATTTGATAATTTACCACACAGCGCACGACCGTCTTCAACGGCTAAAATTGCGCCGGTCAAATTATTGTCCAAAACCTTATGCAAATCATCATCATCGGCGATCAGCATCATGGAATCTTTATTTTTTTCCAACTCCGAATAAAACTTATCAATAATAGCACAGGCGTGCGAAAACCAATTTTCTTCCTTTTCATCAATCCACGCAGCAAAAAACTGAACATAAGAACGATATGCTTTCATTTTGAAAAGGCTGATATGTCTGTTATTATTGAAAAGTTCATCATTATCACGCAGTAACTCACACATAGTATCACAATGAGAATCAACAACAGTATATGGAAATTTCATTAAAATCCCTCCACGGAAAAAGCATTTTCAATGTGATTGATATGATATATCTTACCTTCTTTGTGATATACTTCCAGAATATCAAAACGATAATTGGCCTCTAAGTTGTTTTCTCCTATATATGCATATGCAGTTTTGATTAAACGCTTCTGTTTAGCAAATGTAACCGCCTCGCAAGCCAGACCATAGTCTGTGCTTTTGCGTGTTTTAACCTCTACAAAAATGATCGTATCATCCAGTTTTGCAATAATATCTATTTCGCCAAACGGTTTTCGATAATTACAAGTCAACACTTTATATTTATTCTTTTTGAGGTATTTACATGCCGCTTTTTCGCCAACATCGCCAAGCAACAGCGTATTTTTCATGCCGCTATACTTCCTTTTTTTCTAATATTTTTCCCAAAAAGCTGACCCTGTGCTCTGCGCAAGGGCCCAACTCTAAAATCTTTTCCACATGCAACTTCGTTCCGTAGCCTTTGTGTTTTTCAAACTCATACGCCGGATATTTCGGCGCAAGCACCTCTTTTAAGTAGCGATCTCTTGATACTTTGGCCAAAATAGATGCCGCTGCTATACTTTGACTTTTGGCATCCCCGCTGACTACACATTCAAACGGTACCGAAAGTCCTTTCGAGCGATTTCCATCTACCAAAACAAAGTCCGCCGGCACGGACAAACCCTCTACTGCTTGTTTCATAGCACGAAACGTGGCATTTAATATGTTTATTTCATCGATTTCTTTGGCACTGACAGAAGAAATGCAATAGGCAATTGCATTTTCGCAGATAACATCAAATAGTGCTTCTCTTTTCTTTTCAGACAGTTTCTTAGAATCATTGATTTCTTCACAATAAAAGTTTTCCGGAAGAATCACCGCTGCGGCATACACCGGACCTGCCAAAGGCCCTCTTCCCGCTTCATCCACACCTGCTAAATGTTTTATCTCATGATTTCTGTACTGTGCATCAAACTCATTCAGTCGCATCTCATTCACTCCCCAAGCAGAGGTTTTTCAAGGCTTATTTTTCCGATTTTGGAACTGCGGAATTCATCCAACACAATATTTGCCGCACGCAACAAATCAATCTCCCCGCCCGAAATAACAAATCCCCGCTTTCTTCCAATCATTTCGAGAATTTCATACCCTTTCAATTCTTCTGTATTCTCCAGTTTATACCGTGTGCGCAAAGCGTCACGATAGTCCTGATTTAAAAATTCCAACAAATTTGATGCAAGTGTTTCCACATCAATAATTTCGTCCTTAATCGATCCGACATACGCAAGTCGCAAGCCGGTTTCCTCATCTTCAAATTTTGGCCATAAAATGCCGGGCGTATCTAAAAGCTCGATACCGCTTTTTAATCGAATCCACTGTTTTCCCCGTGTAACACCCGGGCGGTCACCGGTAATCGCACTTGCTCTGCCGGCCAAACGGTTAATAAACGAAGATTTTCCAACGTTCGAAATACCGACAACCATAACTTTTACCGAACGGCCGGTCATCCCTTTTTCCGCTTGTTTTTCAAGCTTGTCTTTTAGCACAGAACGGATTTTGTCGACAATAAAGTTTAAGTTTTTCGCATGAACACTATCTAATAAAACCGCTTCAATTCCATTTTGTTTAAAATAATGAACCCATTCTTTATTAACCTCATCATCTGAAAGGTCAGCTTTATTTAATATCACGAGCCGAGGTTTATCACCAATGATTGTACTGATTTCTGGATTTTGTGAAGAAACAGGTAGTCT
>JAZSOJ010000042.1:0-6751 GCA_045536855.1 Clostridia bacterium
AAAGCCTTCGATGACCTCTTTTCTTTTCGCTGTAGGTAGTGCACGGAGCAGTTCAAGCGTAAACTAGGAAGCAGCATAAATGTGCTCTTTGCCCGGCTGATTCAGATTATTAAAAATATTCTGAAGCTCAGAGGAATTCACTCCCAAACTGCTGAAGTCCTTGTTTTTAACTGCACTAATCAAAGTGTCCATATTGCGGTCAGGATTACCACCTGCCGCAGGGGTTGCCATATACATCCTAATATAGTCCAGTATTTCCTGTCTTCTTGCCAGCGTATTAGGGGTGTTATCCGCCAAAAACGCTATCATGTCTTTCAGATTTGTGCCTGAAATCGTGACATCAGTCGACGCCGCAAATACCGTTCCCATAGAGGAAAGCAGCATGACCATTGCCAAAATAAGGCTTACTACCTTTCTTTTCATGTTCTACCACTCCTTTTATAGTTACTCATCTAATAAATATGCATATTTTGAATAATATGAATAAATTGCACCTTTGTCTTTAGCGGATAAACTCTTGCTTAAAATGGAATAGGCCCGACTAATTTCCGCTCGGCTAATGCCCCCATTTGTCATGGAAAGCAAAGTATTATAGGTATCTTGCGGTATTGCCCTTGCAATAATGGCAAGTACTGCAAGCTTATCCGACCTTGAAATTTTATCATTCAGTTTCTTGACGGTTTCCGGTGTAAAGGAAAGTTTCCCTTTAATATTATGTTTTTTTGCCGCTATACTCAGCGAATCCGGGCTATTTATTCCGGCGGAACCACTCGACTCATCACCGGATTCACCCTCTTCTCCCTCAGGAAACATTTCAACATCAGAAGAAGTGTTTTGTTCTAACTCTATACTCTCTACTGCTCCGGGTGAGCTTAACAGTGCCTCTGTAGCTTTGTAAAAAATGTAGTCAACAACGCAATTATATGTGATTTGAAGCGTCGTAAGAATCAGTACCGGAATAAGCACCATCAGTACAATCTTTTTTCGGCGGCTCATCCGCTTTTTCTGTTTTTTCGGATGCTTTTTTGTCTCTTCCGACATGGTTGTTTTTATTTCTTTGTGTCCATCCATGGCGAGCTTCCCTCCTTTGCCACAAAAGCGCACAAACTACCGCATCAATTTTCTACTGCAAATTCTTTCCTCTGCTCCTGAGGGTCAATATGATACGTCGGAACAATTCGACGAATGGTTTCTTTGATTGTTTGGTCGTCCTCTTCTGCAATCACATGGCTTAACTCTTCCAGGGATTCTTTCATCTGTGCAAGGGATATGTCGACCGGACGGGCAATATAAATTTTTTCATCTTTTGTACTCTTTAAACCTTCTTCCGCCATGAGAAGTTCTTCATAAAGTTTTTCGCCCGGACGAAGTCCTGTTACCCGGATTTCAATATCTTCTCCCGGCGTCAATCCGGAAAGACGAATCAGGTTTTCAGCCAATTCATAAATCTTTACTGCTTTTCCCATATCCAAAACAAAAATTTCTCCACCATTTGCACTTCCCGCTGCCTGCAAAACCAATTGCGCAGCTTCCGGGATCGTCATGAAATAGCGAGTAATCTCTTTGTGTGTAACCGTGATCGGACCGCCTTTTGCAATCTGACTTTTAAAGAGTGGGATGACTGAGCCGTTACTGCCCAATACATTGCCGAAACGCACCAAAGCAAATTCTGTCTTGCTCTCACGGCTGATTGCCTGAACAATCATTTCACAGATTCGCTTGGACGCTCCCATAACATTGGTGGGGTTTACCGCCTTGTCGGTAGAAATCAAAATAAATTTCTTAACACCATATTTTTCTGCACATTCTGCCGCATTCAGCGTGCCAAACACATTGTTTTTAATTGCCTCGGCAGGGTTGTCCTCCATCAGCGGAACATGCTTATGTGCAGCTGCGTGGAACACAGCATCCGGACGGAAGCGCTTAAATACCTGTTCCAATCTTGCCCTGTCACGCACACTGGCAATCACCGTTTTCACCGCCAGCGAGGGGTAATTGAAATGCAATTCATTTTCTAACTCATAGGCATTATTTTCATAAATATCCAAAACGACCAGAAGTTTCGGATCAAAACGTGCGATCTGCCGACACAATTCTGAACCGATCGAACCTCCACCTCCCGTTACCATTACTGTTTTGCCGCGTAACATTCCCGCAATCAAGGTGTTATCCAGTTTCACCGGGTCACGAGACAGAAGGTCTTCAATTTCCACCTCTCGCAAATTTTGCGAAAGCGGCTTCGTCAATATTAAATCATTCATGCTGGGGAGAACCTTAATGCGACATCCTGTCTCCCGACACAAATCCAAAATTTCTTTTTTATCTTTACCACCAAGAGATGGAATGGCAAGAATAATCATTTCTACTCTATTATCTTTACAAACTTTGGCAATGTCCTGTCTCATTCCCAAAACACGGATGCCAGAAATACTGCATCCGAGCTTTGCAGGGTTATCATCAATAAGGCCAATAACCGCAAAACTGCTGTCCGGTTTAAACGCCACATCTTTAATCACAAGATTGCCGCCTTCACCAGCGCCGATAATCAGGGTGCGCAGCGTGTCTACCTTGCCCCCTTTGCGTCTTGCGATAGCACCGAGAACAATGCGAAAAATAACACGCACGGAAACGGCCAGAATTCCCGTTAAAATTGCTGCTAAAAGATGATTTCCTACAGACAGCAAAAACGGAATCCACGATTTTGCAATGCACATAATGCCACCAGAAATAATGCACGAAGCAAGGACTATGCAATACTCACGCAAACCGGAAAAGCGCAACAGAAAATTATACGCACGAAATCCACGCAGTACCAAAACGTAAACAACGACCGCAATATAGATATTTGCCAAAACCTGATGAAAATTCGATGGCAATGCCTGATTTTCCAAAATCAGGAACGCTTCTGTTAAAAAATAACCGCAAACTACAAATGCTGCATCTAACAGAATCAAGAAGTATTTTTTTAACCCGGCAAGACGATTGAACATCAAAACGCCTCCATTTTGTTGCATAATAACAATAGTATAGCACATAATTGCCAAAAAAGAAAGTACAAAAAAAATTTTTTTGGATACTTTTTATGAATTTGTTTTTCTATTCCTCCACCGAGTCCAATTTTTCCCAAACCTTATCGTCCGATATCTGAGGCATGTTGTGGAATTTGTCACGCTCCGTATCAAATCCGCAAATACTTTTGAACTCGCAATAATCACATCCGGTGCGATTTCCCTTGCGATATGGATAGATGTCTGTTTTGCCCTCCATAATTTCCCGGCCTATCTGCGCCAATGTTTTTTTCATATATTTTTTCAGCTGTTCCAGTTGTTCTTTCGTTGCACTTTTAGACTGTGCCTCAGAAAGAGAGCCGTCTTTGGCAATACGAACCGGAATGATTTTAGAATAATCCACCACTCTGCCGTCCATCGCACGAACAACGTCTAAATCAGACAAAACCAAGCCACTCATTTTATATTTTTTCAAGATCTCTTCTTCTGCCTCTTCTCTGTTCCCGGCACTTGCGTCAACCACCGGATCGGTCAGTCGAAAATAAAACATTCCTGCCGGTTTCGGCTGCTCACCAAAAATCTTATTTTTCGTTTCGCAGGCTACCGTTAGGTACACCGCAAGCTGCAATGAAAGTTTCTGATAGACGTCACTCAGTTTAAACTCCTTATTGCCGGACTTATAGTCAATAATCCGAACATACAAATTGGCACCGTCTGAGTAACTGTCAATTCGGTCAATTCTTCCGATGATGGTCAGACTTTCGCCCGTAGGAAGCAAAATCTTCAGTGGCTCCATTTCGCCTTTTTCATCAAAAGCCACCTCATAGGCACAGGGTTCAAATTCTCCTCTTTTGATATGCTCACAAATCACCCACACCGATTTCATCAGTGTCTTTTTCAGGCGTTCTGTCAAAACCTGCATTTTTTTCTGTGAATACAGTCTCGACAAAAAGTTGTCCTGAAGCATTGCCGAAATCAACGCATCCACCATTTCTTCACACTCTTTGCGGGTGATGTTGCGATAGGATTTTCCGCTTTTTTGCATCTCTATGGAAAAAGCCTCTATTGCATTATGCAAAAATGTTCCGATATCCGGGACATCAATCTTTAACACTTTTCTCTCTTTTGCTTTCAATCCGAAACGGATAAAATACGAAAACGGACAAGCCACGTACTTTTCAAAGCGGGAAACGCTTCCTCTCAATTCCGTTCCGTACAGTGCATACACATTTTGCTTTGACAAGTTCTTGGCCTTGCCGCAATAATTGCAATACTTCTCCGCCAGAACAAGCTTTTCCCGGTACTCCTCAGTTTCAGAAAGAACCTCTCGCAACATTTCCTGATTGCCGTCCGAGCCGTCTTTCCCCATCGTTTCTAAAAGATAATGGTATGCCGATTGGCGGGACGCCACGGTTTTCTTGGCGTCAGTCACCGCATCTAACAGATCGCTCTCCTGAGATAATTCCGGAAATAATTTGCGCAAACGAAGCACCAAAGAAGATGGGCGCAAGCCTTTGCCCTCCATGTCGGCTACCGGATAACTCACAAAAACTTTCTCCGTACTGATATGGATCGCCTGATATACCAAAAATTGATTGTCGAATGCCATTTTTTTCGTATCGGGTGCAAGCTCTAAGCCCCTCGCATTCAGGCAAATACGCTCCGCATCTGTCAAAATCCCTTCGCTGGGTACGCTTGCCGGGAACGCTCCATCGATTGCGCCAACAACAAACACACGTTTCACATTTTTCACCAAAGAGCGATTCACGTCGCCGAGAAAAACCTGGTCCGCCGCCGTCGGAATAACCCCCATGCTTTGGCCATTAAATCCTGCTTCTAATACAGCATACATACGCTGAATACCGATGGCAGCATCTCCAAAGCAAAGTGCCATCTGTTCCAACGACGAAAGCAAAAGCTCATAAACTTCTGCATATTCTTCTGCCAAACGGCGTTCTCCCCGCTTTTCAAACAATTCTATTTGTTCTGCAATCGATGCACGAAGATTGATTTCCTCAAAAAAATCAAACAACGCAGCTACACGTGCGCTCGCCTTTCGTTCCGCAACGAATGCTTCTTTCAGGCGCAGAACCGGTGCAAGCAAACGGGTCTTTATGGAAAGCATCTCTTCTGCTAACTCATGGTCTGTCTCCGACAAATCCTCTTCCCGGTCAAAAACCATATCAGCACGTTTTAAGAAGCGGTCATCGTCCAGCCAGTCTTTTTTTTCAATATGTCCCGTCAGCGCAAAGTTTTCCAGGCGATCTGCCTCTTCTGCACAAAGGCCACTGTAGCCGCTTTTTGCGTATGCAATCACATCCTGCATCGCAAATCCGCCGGAAAGCAGACGAAACAGAGAGAAAAACATCAGAATCACCGGATGGCTCAACAGTTCCCTGCGTTCATCCACAAACACAGGGATTTCATACGTCGGGAAAATGATTTTTATTAAGTCCTGATACCGGTTAAGATCACCGGAAATGATCGCCATGTCACGATAGCGCAAGCCTTCTGCCTGCACTGCACGACGAATCTGCACCGCAAGATAACTGATCTCACTATACGGATCCCGTGCCACAAAAAGTGAAACATCCTTTGTCTTGCCGTGATAAATTCCATTGGGATACCGGTAAGCCTCCGATTCAAAATGTGTAAGCTCTGCCGAATGTTTGAAACGATATTTTTCTTCCAAATAGGTAGTCGGTAAGATCTCAGCACCTACCTCACGTGCAATTGCACAGAGGCGGGCCGCCGTCTTTTTGCAGGGTTCAAAAATATACACACCCTCCGCTTCCTGAGGAAAACAAAGCGTAATAGAAAGCTTTGTCCGGCAGGCAAGTAATTTCCGAATGACATCCAATTCATTTGCCGTAAATCGGAAAAATCCATCCAGATAAATATGAGTTCCCGAGAAAAGATTTTTTTCTTCAATCAGTTGTGCCAGTTTCGACACGTTGTCTTCGCTATCCGAAAAAAACTCCGAAAGGACCTCGCTATATCTGTTATATATCATCGCAAGCTCTCTGAGTTTTTGAGAAAGCAATGGTCTTGACAGCTCCGTGTCCGCTACATCCAACAAGGTTTTTGCGTCCACCTGTGCACGCTTAAAATCTGCAACCAAATCCAGCATCACACGCAAGAAGCCGGGTTTTTCCCAGGCTCCGGAAAAAACGGTTAAGCGTCCGGAAAGTTCCTGAAGCACACGCATCATCAACATATTTCTTCCCACATCATCAATCGCCTGCTTATACTTTCCGCATTCTGATAACATTCTCGACGAAAGTCGTGCAAATGAAGTAGCCTGAATATCCTGAGAAAGGTAACCAACCGCCGCAATCAATTCACTTTCTGCCACATGCGAAAACTGTTCCGGCACAATCAAAATTGCCCGTTCTCCCTGTTCTTTATGCACTTTGATCTGTTCTAAAATAAAAGTGCTTTTTCCGGTACCTGCAGCCCCGCAAATCAGTTGAAGCGACAAGGCTCTCTCTCCTTTCTCCCTATTCTTTCATATATTCATTATACATAATTCTAAGGCGATGGTCAAGCCGTTTTTGTTTTGCAAGCTCAGATAAAAATTTTTCAAAAAAAACAAAAAAACTCTTTACAAATCCATTTTCATAGTGTATAATACGTTTTGTTGCAAAATTGCATATGCGGATATGGCGGAATTGGCAGACGCGCATGGTTCAGGTCCATGTGAAAGCAATTTCATGGAGGTTCAAGTCCTCTTATCCGCACCA
>JAZSOJ010000170.1:0-3970 GCA_045536855.1 Clostridia bacterium
AATCGCAATATATATTAACGGAATTTGGTTAATTTGCTTTATAAATAAATTTATCAGAAAAACAAGCGAAAGCCGGATAAGATATAATCTCATCCGGATTTACTTGTGACAGTTTGAATATTTAATTTTGGCTGCAACAGAGTATGGATTTCTGACGCATATTTAGAATGTTATTCTGCTCCTTTCTAAAACCGCCCAAAAACCCGTTTTTGACACCAATGCGTTCAATGGGGCAAACCAGCGAAAACCCCAGTGTTTATGCGGGTTTCAGACGGTTTGCCCTATTATAACGCATTCCTCCACCCGACGGACGATACCAGTTGCTTTCATATATATCTATCTCCTTTAATTTACAAATTACGCTGTTAGTATCTGTAAACAAACGGAGATTATACCGCAGGATTTGCTTTATTTCTGCTTATGCCAATGCCGGATTGCTGAATATGCAACAACCTTTATTGCTTGCACCATGTTGCCCTCACTGCTCAACTTTGGCTTTTGTGTAATGCGCTGATAATAGTCATCTGAAGAGAAAGCACATGTAAAAGCTTGTTCAATTTGCGGACGCAAATCAACGTGGGCATTACCGATTCGTATGAGAGCCATCACCGATTGAGATATAAACTGGAAATATATATCGTTATACTCCAAAATTTTATATCGCGTGGTTTGAAGATCATCTTGGTGATATACGGGTTTGTCCTTCTCGCTGGAATCACAGATCAACCGGATCAGTTCTTGCACAATCTCCCTGTTACCAAGCCTGCCCAACCAATAGATTGCCATACAGCCACGCAGATTATTGTTCTTGCGGCAGTCCTTGAGCATCAAACCGTCCCGCTCGGTTACCATGTCCCTTAAAATTGCATTTGCTTCATGACTGCCCAACATTGCAACAGCAAAGGCAGAATGCTTTTTCAAATTTTCATTGGATGATGTTAAACATCCCCGAAGGATCGGCAATGCATCCGCGCCTATTTTTTTTGCTGACCAAATTGCCTGTCCGGGTGTTTCTGTTTTTAAGACTTCTTCCAGCTTTGCCGGATCGGTGATCCAGCAAACATATTGCTTTACCAGAGGTGTGCCATCCCAATTTTTTTGGCCGTCAATGCGATAGCCGCGGTTGTAGCATTCATCCAGGCATCCGCTTTGCAGGAGTTTTTCCCGAAGCTGTTCATAGGAAACATCCCGTAACTTTTTTCCTTGTTTAATAGCAAGACTTGCCCATTCAGCAGCCGCTTCTGCCGCTTTTTTCATATCCAAATTCATTCGTACACAGCTGGAAATATCCCGATCCACACCCAATGCACGGCAAGGAGCCAGTATGCCGTCATAATCCTTGGGCAAAATTGCCTTATACGGCACTGCAACAGTAACATTATAGGCACCTAGGTTTGCACCGATTGCCCAATCGCCCAACGTTTCACCGTCGAAAGCAATGTCCCAGCCATGCTTGTCCAGATCGGAATAGGAATAAAACATAGGTGTCTGCGTTTGTTTATCGGCAAACAAATCTTCCAGACGGATCGTTTCTTCCGCGATGATCCGCCGTCCTTCCCGTATTCCCAGCAATGGCATTTGTGCGATCTTTGTTGTTCCCTCATACCGTTCATCCATTTGATGGGATCTGGCAAAAAGGATTGCCCCGGAAAGAGAAAGCGGATCCGATTGATTGACACGGCCAAAGTCAACGTTTGTGTAGTGGTATTTTTCTCCGTCAAACACCATAGAAACCAGCGAGTAGGGTTGCATCTGACCGTCTGTTTTTCTGCCCATTTCGGTTTTACAGCCTGCCATAACTGCCACATAGGCCTCGGCGGTACAGTCCATCACAATTTTTGCTCCATAGTTTACAATTCCGCTCTCAGTCAAGACCCGCAGACCGACAACAGAATTTTCTTCTAAATAAACACCGCAAACAGAGGATTGGTAAAGAATCTCAGCCCCTTGTTCACATAGTGCTTGCTCTGTCAAAAACTTTCTGCTTTCTGCGGTAGTACAGGTGTAGCGTTTGGAAAAGGCAACGACCTTTTGTTCGAGCTTTTCATAGCGACCGCCCGGACAGCCAAAATAATGACCTGTAATACCGCCTGCAGTGTGCGTGCCGCCCACACAGGTAAAGGCTTCAATTCCAAGTACAGAAAGATCGTTTTCCGCAGAGAAAAGAGCTGCAAGTGAGCCGGCAGTACCTAAACCGCAGACGATCACATCATATTCTTTTTCAAATGTCGGCGTAAGAACGGCGGTCAAGACTCTTTTGCCTTTAACAATTTCAGAAAGATATGTCATTTGCCTGCCTCCTCTACGATTCTCTGTCCTGCCTCAAAGGCGAGCTTCGGATTTTTGTATGCCTTAGATGGCAATAGCAAAATACCGTCCCGTGTTTTCGGGTATCCCTCTTTTATGTGATAGTCAAATTCATAGGCAGAGAGAATCAAGCGCTGGGTTTCAGAAAATTGCCCGATAATGTCTTGCGCCGCAGCCCTTGCCTCCGCATACCCACAGGAAAGGGGAACCGGGCAATAAACGATATAGCGGTTTTCTCCCTTTGCTTTTTCGCAACGGCAATTTAAAAAGACCGGTTTTTCTTTGCTGTCGATTAGCAGATTATATGTTTTGCTAATGCTCGTTTCAGTGTTACATCGTGTATCTATCACATTTTTAGCATAGTAGGTGCAAAAGCCTTGCACACCGTGGGTAACACAGGCAAACCCGTCGCTGTTTTTTTGCACAGAAACCAGTTCTGTGCAAAACAGGGTGTGGCAATTTTTGAAATGAGCATAAATTTCGGTTTCTGCCACTGTAAAATCAAGTGCGGCGAAGAACTCATAGCCTGCCTGTGCTCTGCGTTCGATAACCAGACACTTTTCTTTGTGTTGTTGGGCAATACCGGCAGCCGCAAAGGTGGCGCCCAAAACAATCACGTCATACATAATATTTCCCCCTTCAAAAATTCGGTTTCTTGTATTTAGCATAGACTATATATTAGCAATAATCTACCTTTTCTTTGCCTGATTATTCCGATTTCTTGCAATCCGAGCAGATATATGCTAAAATAAACAAAAGGGGGGAATATGCATGATTGTTGTAAATAAGAGCAATTTTTCTGTCAGCACAGTCAAAAAGCTATACGGATCCGCTTCTGCGCCCAAAAACACTTTTTATGCAGACTTTAAGATTTGCCTTGCTTTAGAGGGAGAGGCAGTATGGGAAATAGAAGAACGGTCCCATTTGATCCAACCGGGGGATATCGTATTTTTGAAGATTGGCCAAGCACGGCATTTTACCTCTTTCGGTAAAAACGGATTTAAGCTCTGCGCTTTTATTCTTACTCGAAACGCCTTTTCCGGTCTTCACCATTTTATGTATTTTTTGGAGTGCATTAAAAGGCAGGAAAATGTGATTAGAAACAGCAGCCTCTCCTCTATCCTAAGAGATATCTACGAAGAATGGGAGCAAAATTCTCATCTTCGCTATGAGCTGGCATCCGCTAAGTTGACGGAGTTTTTCATTAAGGCAGAAAAGACATCAAACGACCCCTTTGTGCAGGTTTCGCAGCGCGAATATGAAATGTTGGAGCTTATGGACTATATTGATTCGAATATTACGGAAGGGATCAGTTTATCTGCTGTTGCGAAGAAGGCAGGTATGACAGAAAGTTCCTTTTCCCGCCGCTTTTCTGCGATAAATGGTATTTCGTTTAAGAAATATGTCGTTAAAAAAAAGATCCAACGGGCAATTCATCTTCTACAGACCACAGATCAAAAGATGATCGATATTGCATTGGATAGCGGTTTTGACAGCGTCAGCGGATTTTATGATGCTTTCAAAAAGCAAACCGGCACCACTCCAAGTAAATTTACGGAATATGAGATTTGAATAAAAAACCGAAGCATAATTGCTTCGGCTTTTTAATATGTCAGACTTGGGTTTTCGTCTTCTTCCGTAATCGGAACCTGGATCTTTTCAC
>JAZSOJ010000033.1:0-1840 GCA_045536855.1 Clostridia bacterium
GCTTGATATTTCATCCGTTTATTTATCTGATATTGTTAGAGGTAAAAAAAGGTTAACCCCTGAAATGGCTATAAAAATTATCCGGCTGTTTCCTTCCGTTCGAATGGAATGGTTGCTCGGTGCGGACAACTTCAAAACGCACGAAGAACGGATCGAAAAAACGCTTGATATTGCGTTCAATCAAGCAAAATGCTTGGACACTTTAATGCAACAGCTAGCCGATGCACACGGGTGCAAATTTGTTATTTCCACAGACGAATCAACGGGTGAAGAAGTCTACGCTATTGTGGAAAATGATTTAGTAATAGCTTTACTATCATTTGATGATTACTTAAACACACGGCGAGAAATTGCTCACTATTCTACATATCTTTTTGAAAACCTTCTTGCAAAGCAAAAACGGATGTTGTTAAAACCATACCCATTAAAACAGGAGGAACAGGACAATGGCTAATATTCAGGAACGCCGGGACAAATCCGGGAAGCTGATTTCTTTTTCCATCCGTGTCCACCGGGGACGGGGCGCAGACGGCAAGCAGTTAAAACCATACACCGCAACTTTTGAGGTTCAGCCCACATGGACAGAAAAAGGCGCAAGAAGAAAAGCTGAAGCCTTCGCCGCAAACTTTGAAAAAGAAATAAAAGAAGGGCGAATCTCTGACAACCGCCAAAAATTCGCCGCATATTGTGATTATGTAATTGCCCTGAAGGAACAACGGGGAGTCAAGCACAGCACCATCACCCGATACAAGGAATTGACCGGGCGCATATACCCAGCAATCGGACACATGAAATTAACCGCTATTCGTGCCGATATTCTCAATGATCTATATACCGCCCTATCTGCGGACGGTCTGAACAAAAGAACAGGCGGCAAGCTGTCAAACAAAACAATCCTAGAGCATCACCGCCTGATCTCCACCGTTTTGGAACAGGCAGTCAAAGAAGGTCTAGTCCCCTTCAATGTAGCTGAACGGGCAGAGTTACCAAAGGCAACCCGGAAAGAAGTCAACTACTTCCAGCCGGAACAGGTGGAAGCCATCCGGGACGCATCCGAAAAAGAGCCCCTGAAATGGAAAGTCCTCGTGCATCTGTTCTTGGTGACGGGCGCACGGCGTGGTGAAATTTTGGGACTCAAATGGGCAAATGTGGACTTTGACGGAAACCGCATTTATATCTGCAACAATGTTCTGTATACGCCTGATCGTGGAATCTATGAGGACACGCCCAAAACCGCCAAATCTATCCGCTACATCTCTTTGCCCAAAGAAACAATGTCCCTACTTCGTGAATATCGTTTCTCACAGCTTGAACAGCGTTTCGCTATGGGTGATCGTTGGCACAACCGGGATTTTGTTTTCACTCAGGAAAACGGCGAACCCATGCACCCGGACAGCGTGACCGATTGGTTGACCAAATTTTCCAAACGCCACGACCTTCCGCACATCAACGCCCACGCCTTCCGGCATACAATGGCATCAATTCTCTATTTCAACGGCGTTGGCAGTATCTCCATTTCTAAGCGTTTAGGTCACGCCCAGCCCTCCACGACTACAAATATTTATGCTCATATCATCGAAGAAGCAGACAAGAAGAACGCCGATATTATAGCCGATGTATTCTTGAAAAAAGCCTGATTTTTAGGGCTTGTTGAATTAAAGTTGAATTTTCAAGCAAAAGGCAAAAATCCAAAAATCCGAAAAAGTTCGGAAAATAAAGAAAAACCACCCGGAATCGGCTGATTCTAGGTGGTTTTTTTGGTTGCGGAGGCAGGACTCGAACCTACGACCTCCGGGTTATGAGCCCGACGAGCTTCCAACTGCTCTACTCCGCGATATTT
>JAZSOJ010000166.1:0-4485 GCA_045536855.1 Clostridia bacterium
TTTACGCCGGGGGCAGATAATCCATACCGGATTGAGTTTTTCGGGGACGAAATTGACTCCATTCGTGAGTTTGATACCCTTTCACAGATTTCCGTTTCCCGTGTAGATTCGGTGACGGTAAGCGCCGTCAGTGAAAATTACGGGGCGGGCGAGAGAGAACCCTCCATTTTAGATTATGTCAGCGAGCGAGCGTGTGTATTTTTGGATGAGCCACATAAAATTAGTGAGCGGGCGGAGGGTCTACGCTGGGAAGTCGAGGAAACGGTCAAAAGCCTTTTAGAAAAAGAGATTATTACAGAAAGTCGCAAGCGTTATATCCACGATTTTAATAAAATGCTTTCTTTGCTTTGCGCAAAAGAGCTTATTGGCCTTTACGCCTTGCCGCATTCTTCAAAGCTTTACCGTCCGAAACAGACACTCGGAATCACGATGGGCGCAATTAACTCCTTTGCGGGAAAAAGCGAGTTTTTCTATAACGACCTGCGTGAATGGAAAGAGAAAGATGCCTATATCTTTGTCCTTGTTGAGTCGGAGGCAAAGCGCCTTGATATGAAAGAAAAAATAGAAAAGCGGGGCTTTCCCGTGGCGCTTTGGAGTGATGAAGCGGGAGCACCGCAGAGGGGAGTCGTATATCTTGCGCAAGGCTCGGTGAAAAAAGGATTTTATTATCCTTTGTTGCGGATGGTGATCATCAGCGATGAGGAAATTTTCGGGCGCAAAACGAGGAAAGCAGCACGAAGGAAAAAGGTTGATTCCGCCAGCAAAATCCGAAACTTTACCGATCTTGATATCGGGGATTATGTCGTTCACCAGACTCATGGTATTGGTGAATATGTGGGACTTGACACCTTAGAGGTGGACGGATGCCGTAAGGATTATCTGAAAATTAAATATAACGGTGAGGATTACTTGTATGTCCCCACTGACCAGTTGGAGTTACTCCAGAAGTATATCGGAAAAGAGGGTAAAGTGCGCCTGAATAAAATGGGCGGCGCAGAGTTTTCACGTCAAAAGGCAAAGGTCAAGGCCTCAACGAAGGAACTGGCCGAAGAACTTTTACGGCTTTACCGTATGCGTCAGCAGGCGGAAGGTTTTGCGTTTTCGGAAGATACTACGTGGCAGGGAGAGTTTGAGGCACAGTTCCCGTATGAAGAAACGGAGGACCAGCTAAGAAGCATTGTTGAAGTGAAAGCCGATATGGAAAGCGGTCGTCCAATGGACCGCCTTTTGTGCGGTGATGTTGGTTACGGAAAAACGGAGATTGCCCTTCGTGCGGCATTTAAAGCGGTGCAGGATTCCAAACAGGTGGCATATCTGGCGCCGACAACGGTTCTTTGCATGCAGCATTTCAATACTTTTTGTCAACGGATGAAGGAGTATCCGATTAAAATCGAAATGCTCTCACGGTTTCGCACGCCAACAGAGCAGAAGAAGACATTGAAACGCTTAAAAAACGGAGAAACAGACATTGTGATTGGAACTCATCGACTGCTTGGCAAGGATGTGGAGTTTAATGATTTGGGTCTTTTGGTGGTGGATGAGGAGCAACGCTTCGGCGTCAAGCATAAAGAACGCTTAAAAGAAATCAAAAATAATGTGGATGTTCTAACGCTTTCGGCAACGCCGATCCCCAGAACACTTCATATGTCAATGGTCAATATCCGAGATATGAGTATCCTTACACAACCGCCGGAAGAACGTTATCCGGTGCAGACTTTTGTCATGGAGCATAATCCGGCAATTGTATTGGATGCTGTTCGTAAAGAGCTTGCCAGGGGCGGCCAGGTGTACTATTTGCATAACCGAGTGGATTCAATTGCGGCATGTGCACGCCGCATTTCCGAGGCGATCCCCGATGCAAGGGTGCGCTATGCCCACGGACAGATGCCCGAAGATGAGCTTGAGGATATTATGATGGATATGCTCGAGGGTGAAATTGATGTTTTGGTGTGCACAACCATTATTGAAACAGGACTTGATATCCCGAATGTCAATACCATCGTAATAGAGGATGCGGACCGCATGGGCCTTGCACAGCTATACCAGCTCAAAGGTCGTGTCGGGCGCTCGAGCCGACGTGCGTTTGCATATCTGACCTACCGCCCGATGAAAACACTCAATGAAACGGCGGTGAAGCGCTTGCAGGCAATTCGTGAGTTTACGGAGTTTGGCTCCGGCTTTAAAATTGCGATGCGTGACCTGGAAATCCGTGGAGCAGGAAATATTTTGGGAGATGAGCAGCACGGACATATGGACAGCGTTGGTTATGATATGTATTGCAGGCTTTTATCTGAGAGCGTGGATGAGCTTTCCGGCAAACGGAAAGAAGAACCGTGGTCGCCGGTGATAGATATTACGGTGGAGGCATATATTCCGCCAAAATACATCAAAAATCACAGCATGCGTCTGGATATTTATAAGAAAATAGCGGCGATTGAAGAGCGACAGGATTATATGGATGTTTTGGATGAAATGATTGACCGCTTTGGAGAACCGCCGGCGTCTGTAGTTGCTCTGCTCGATGTGGCGGAGATTAAGGCACTGGCGAAACTGCTCCAATTTTCTGAAATAGCATATAGCGGAGAAAAAATGACCTGCTACTTCAAGAATGGGATTGACTTTGAGGCGGTGTCGGGACTGATTTCCAAATATAAGGGAAGAATCTTGCTTTCTGCAGGAGCAAAGCCGTATATTACGATGAAACTCAGCAAAGAAGAGCAGAAGAATCCAACGGAGCGTATTAAAAGTTTGTTACAATGTTATATGGACTTGCATACAGAGAAAATATAGTGTATAATAATGATGCTATAATTTTGTATTGTTATGAGTAAAGGAGTGTTTACGGTGAAACAAATAAAAAGAGCGGTGGCGCTTATTATAGCGTTCGTTTTAGTGCTTGGTTTCAGCGGTTGTGGCAGATTGCAGATTGAAAAGGAACTGCTTTCCTTTGACGGCGAAATGGTTTCTGTTGCTGAATACAAATACTATCTGGAAAATATCAAGGCGCAGATGCTGACAGAGGCAGCAGCAACCGATGAAGCGGCTTTCTGGAACGGCGAGATTGACGGTAAAAAGGCAACAGAGGTTGCAAAAGAGCGTGCTTTGGCAGAGTTGATTCGTATTGAAATTGCTTGCGCAAAGGCAGAGGAGAAGGGCATCCGCCTCGACTCTTCCGTTTTGGCGCAGATCAAGCAGACGGTAACAAAGCCGCAGGCGGAGTTTAAGGGTCAGCTGGATAGCATTAAGTCAACGACCGGTCTTTCCGATCAGGGCTTGATTGCACTTTTGGGAAAAACGGAACTGGCGGCAAAATATGCACAGGATCTGATGGTTTCCGAGGCAGATAAATTAGCGGTTACCGATAAGGCAATCGCAGAAAAATATCAGGAAAGCTATTCCTTGGTAAAACACATTTCAGTTCTGAGCCAGCAACAAGCCGCAGAAGGGGAAGAGCAGATAGATGCAGAAACGTTCAAAACCCAGCAGAAAGCTCGTGCAGAAGAGGTTTTAGCAAAGGTCAAAGCGGGCGCTAACTTTGAGTCCCTGCTCAAAGAGTATGGCGAAGATCCGGGAATGGAACAGCAGCCGGAAGGCTATATGCTGGATTCTTCAGGATATGATGTCATCAGTCAGGGTACAATGGTTTCTGAATTTACGCAGGGAGCATTTTCTATCGGTGTCGGTCAGACGACGGACTTGGTAGAAACACCGTATGGCTGGCATATATTAAAGCGTTATAAGTTGCCGACTTCGGGAGAAGCGTATGAGTCTGCAACACAGACGGTTAAGGGTCTTTTGATGCAGGATAAATATAATGCATTGGTTGATACCTATAAGCCGGACTTTGATATCCAAATTGATCAGAAAGAGATGGATGGGCTTAAGGTATATTAAGACGAAAAGGGAAAAGGGCTACGACAAAATGTCGTAGCCCTTTTTTTAGTTCTCCTCAGGCAAGTGCGGGTGAATTAGTCGCCGCAGCAGCAGCTTAAGAGGATAATGATGAGGATAATCCACAAGCAGTTATTGCCACCGAAACCAAACAAACCTTTATCGCATCCCATAACGCTTACCTCCTTTTATTGGTTATGCTACATACTATGCAAAGGAGGGGAAATGGGTGCGTGGGGTTGTTGTCCGTTTTAAAATAAAAAGCTATAGCCAAATGATTACATTTTGCTACAGCCTCGATAACTCTATAATTTTACACCCGCACTCTTTAGCATAAGCGATGGTATAAGCACTGCCGCCGGTACTTTTTGTGTGATAAGAAATGACATATGCGCAACGTTCTACCATATGGCGGTTACGAAATTGCATGCAACCTTTGTAGTAGTGCGGGGCGAGCGTATGCACTTCGTCGGCACGGGCCAGGAGATAATCGTGTACACAGCGGTCTTCGGCGCTCCAACGATTGCTCTGGGTTGCGCAGGGAATATCCAAAATCAACTGAAGATGCGGATATTGTTTTTTCAGATAAAACGA
>JAZSOJ010000014.1:0-3018 GCA_045536855.1 Clostridia bacterium
GGAATAAAGCCAATACACAGACACAACACTAACAGTAAAGAAAATATCTTTACGCCTACAATTTTTTTCATCTTCGTTCCCTGCCTTTCTATCTGCAGAATATATTAATTGTGCAGATAAAAATCTTTAATTTTTACAAAGTTCTTTGGCTTCTCCAACCAAGTTCATTGTTTCATCCAAAACATAAACTTTCACATAATCTGCAGAATCCGATACTACAAAATTTGCAATTAGAGTATCAGTCGTTGCGCCAGCCGCAATGTTTTTCGTAACGGCAATAATATCTAACAAGTTGTCCGACTCATCAAATACTCCGATGCACATCCGCATCTTTTTAGCATCACTCTCACCATTATTTTTAATTGTCGCTGCAACAACGACCTCTTGACCGACAGGTAAGCTTTTTAATTCCGCTTGAGCGTCATCTGCTTTTAAATAAATATTCGCACTGTTCACCACGGGTTTTGCTTCGCCGAGCGCCGTCTTAAAGGTCAACGTTGTCTTAGGAACGGTTTCTCCATGAATATCAGAAAGCGGGCCGACTTCAATGCGATACTCCGCATTGGTTTTCTTAAAGTCAAAGTCCGGATTTATCTCATACCGATATCCATCCGCACTGAGTCTTCCCTGATGAGAAAGGGTGCTCCCGCTACTGTCTTTTAAGACCACCTTTGCCTGAACATCTTCTGTTGTGGTCATCGGCGTTTCAAACTGAATGATTGGGCAGGAATCTAACGCAACATTTGTCTCTGCACTCTCCAGTTTCACGCCTGGTTTTTCCCATTTTTCAATCAACAAATTATCAAACGCATATTGTGTTCCGGCATACGTATTAGAATAGATGACATTGTATGTGTCTCCTGCGGCAAATTTACCGGCGGACGTAGAATCATACGCACTTTTTGCCTGAGCAAAAGAAACACCATTGATTCCTTTGGCATTTTTCCATCTGGATCCTGTAAGGTAAAATTCCATTTGTCTCATAAACTGACTTTTTGTTCCGTCCGCATAGGAAATATCGCATGTTACACGACCGGTTTCAATATCGACCGTAATATCAAAATGATAATCTCCTGGGTGGAAACCATCGGAATAGCTGTATTTTCCATTATTGCTTGAAGTTGCATAAACCTTAGGACTGCAGGTGCAGTTATTTGTTGAAAACCAGCTTGTTGGAATTGTGTTGTTACAGGTATTACAAACATTTTCGACCGGAATTACCCTATTTTTTGAGTCGGTCCATGTACCATCATTCAAGTTCTCATAGAAAAACAAATCTACAAAACCATCAGAAAGCTCATGTCCATGATACCCAAAGGTGAGAATATCGGTTTTGTTGTACAAAATACTGATAGCGTTTTGCTTAAAGTGTACAAACTGTGCCGGCACACTCCAATCAAACGACAGGTGATAAACACCGGAATCAACCAAATCATGTGCTAAGGTCAGTTTATGCTCCGTGCGACGAGAGGTCTGCATGGAAAGTCTTCCATCCTCCGGACGCACCTTATTGGTGGAATTAAAGATTCCGAGTGTTCTATATACTTCCGCAGAATTTTTATCATATATACTTGCTCCACGAAAATCAGTTCTCTGTTTCGAAGTTAATGAATTGTTGTAAACGTTCTTATAGTCACTGTTTTCCGGTGCACCCATCACGGTACTGGAACCATAATTATCCGTGAAATAAATATCTTCTTTTGAGTTATCACCGCTAAACTTATCTCTGAGTTCTGAAATCAGCGTCCATTCATCTGCACTCGAGATAAAGCCCTCAAAATCTTCTGAAACACGGAACAAATCGGATTTTCCTGTATAAAAAGTCACGCTCTTGGCGGTCGCATAAACATTTGCATCAATTAAATGAGAAATGCGGTTTTCAGGAACCGTCAGCGTATACTTTGTCATAGGTTCAAGCGGTTTTACCGGCTTGATGACCCATTGTTTCTGGTTTTCTTTTACGATACCGCTGATTAAAATTTCATCATCATTTCTGTCGGTCAGGACCACCTTGCTCATATCTGCAGGATCCACCGTTTCGCTGAAATTGATTGTAAATTCGGAGTCAACCGGCACTCCCTTTGCGCCGTCCTCTACTTTGATGTCTGTAACAGGAGGCATCGGCGGACGTCCGCTTACGGAAATATCGCCCACCCAAAAATGACCATAATAACTATCCTCTGTTTTTCCGCCGTTATATGCGTCCTTAAATGAGAATTCAACTGCACCGGCACCTGTGGCACTCATATCGGTAAAAGGAACGGTATATGCATGTCCATGATATTGGTGATTAACCACAGACCACTCGCCCGTACTTGTGTTTTTGGTATAGGCGGTTGCCGTTTTTGCATTAAAGTCAAGCACAATTTTTACCATCACATCACTCAGCATGGAGACTGGTGTTGCTTTGTGCAGACCGGAACACGAACCGCTCAAGCAATAACAATCCGGGAACGTACATTTTGCACGAGTGTTTGAAAGTGCATCGGAAAAATAAAGCTGACTGTTATTGGTAAACGAAAACTTTTCAATTGCAGTACTTTTATTCGCTTGATTGATGAAACGGACAAAGTTATGATTATTATCCGTCAATCCCGTAAGGTTTGAACCGTCGCTCGATGCAGAAACACCGGCTTTGATCGTAAAGCCGATTTCAACGACATCATTTAACGGCTTTGGCCAGGAATAACGTAGTTTTGCGTCACTGTTTAATACGGGTTTTGTAACAACCTTAAGCATCCCATTATCAACGGAGAAGGTTTCTGCTCCCATTCCCTTGTCTGCCGTAAAGGTCAACACACCCCGCTCTCCCAGATCAATGGTGTTGTTCCCTGCGGAGATTTGATTTCTGAGTGTTTGCGATGTATAGCTGCCAAAATCGACAACAGCATTAAACGATCCTGTGGTCGCAGATGCCATAGTCCCCGGCACCGGCACAGATGCAAAAAGTAACACCCCCGCCATCAAAGCAGCAAAATAGTTTTTGTATCGCTTCTTTACATTCTTCTTCATGCAAAT
>JAZSOJ010000077.1:0-4788 GCA_045536855.1 Clostridia bacterium
CTCGAAGAACTCTACCCCGACTGCGATATTGTAATGCATTGTGGCGGACAGCCGCTTTACTACTATATTTTATCTGTGGAGTAAATGTATGGAGCATCAAGACTTTTTGTCCGGCGACATTCGTTTTATAAAAGGTGTAGGCGAAAGGCGTGCCTCCGCCTTTTATTCTTTGGGCGTACATACCAAAGGGGAGCTTTTGTCACATTTTCCCCGTGCATACGAGGACAGAACAAAAATCAAAAAAATTATAGAATGTCTACATGATGAAACGGTGTGCATCCGCGCAACCGTTTCTTCTCCTTTGCGCAAAAATATCATCAGACGCAATATGACCATCTATTCCGCAAAACTTTCAGACGGCACCGGGACTATCGAGGCCGTCTGGTTTAATATGCGCTTTTTAGACCGTCAGATAAAACCGGGAGAAGAATTTATTTTCTACGGAAAAATTCAAACAGCACCGAAAAAGAGGATTCAGTCGCCTATCTTTGAACAACCGGACCTGCAAAAACAGACCGGAAAAATTGTGCCCGTCTACCCTCTTTCGTCTATTTTGACGCAAAAAATCGTTTCCGACAGTATTCGTGCGGTTTTTTCCGAACTGCCCGGGGAGCTTTTTGACCCCTTACCGGAATACATCAGAAAAAAATATCAGCTCTGTGACCTTTATGAAGCATATCGGCAAATTCATTTTCCGGAATCGGAACAATCGCTTTTTGCCGCACGCAGACGCTTTGTCTTTGAGGAGCTTTTCTTTTTACAAACAGCGTTATTTCTCCTCAAAGGCCGGCGGGAAAAATTAACGACCGAAAGCATCCGTGTCGATTCCTCGCTCAAAGAGTTTGTCGGCGCACTCCCATTTTCACTGACCAATGCACAAAATCGTGTCCTTTCGGAGATTATTTCTGATATACAGAAAAATACGCCTATGAATCGACTGGTGCAAGGCGATGTGGGTTCCGGCAAAACTGTGATCGCTGCCTGCGCAATGTTTGCAGCCGCACAAAGCGGAATGCAGTCGGCCCTGATGGCTCCGACCGAAATTTTGGCCTCTCAGCATTATGAGTCTCTTCGTTCCCTTTTTTCCCCGTACGGATTTTCCATCGAACTAATTACGGGGTCTATGACACAGAAAGCACGCCAGCAAGCACAAGAGCGAATCGCATCCGGAAAATCCCTGCTCATCGTCGGCACACACGCCCTTTTCAGCGAACAGGTAGAATTTCATAATTTAAACCTAATCATTACTGACGAGCAACATCGGTTTGGCGTTCATCAAAGAAAACGCTTGAGCGACAAAGGAGTTAACCCACACACGCTCGTTATGACCGCAACGCCGATCCCCCGTACTTTGGCGCTCGCCGTATACGGAGATTTGGAGGTTTCTGCCATTGACGAATTACCGCCCGGCAGGCAAAAAATTGATACCTACCCGGTTGGAGAAGATATGCGCCCCCGCATTTGTGCCTTCATACGAAAAGAGGTCAGCCTCGGTCACCAAGCCTATATTGTTTGTCCTTTGGTTGAAGATTCAGAATTGCTCGACTTAAAATCTGTTACGCAATATGCCGAAGCATTAAAAAAAGATGTATTCAGCGATCTATCGGTTTCCTTTCTTCACGGCAAAATGAAGGCAAAGGAAAAAGAAGAAATTATGGCACGTTTTTCTAAGGGCGAAATCGATGTTTTAGTGTCAACCAGCGTCATTGAAGTCGGCGTCAATGTTCCGAATGCAACCGTGATGGTCGTAGAAAACGCAGAGCGTTTCGGTCTTTCCCAACTCCATCAGTTGCGTGGCCGAGTCGGTCGGGGAAAGAACAAGGCATATTGCATTTTGTTTAATCAGAGTACACAGACGTATGCAAAAGAACGAATGGAGGTTATGCGTCGCACCAACAACGGCTTTATCATTGCAGAAAAAGATTTGGAGCTGCGTGGTCCGGGTGATTTTTTTGGTACCAGACAGCATGGATTGCCACCGCTTAAAATTGCCAATCTTTACAGCGATACGGATGTTTTACAGCAAACAACCGCAGCGGTGCGTGCTCTTCTTGCGGAGGATCCTTTGCTCAAAAAACAGGAAAATCAACAAATTTTACAAAAAATCCGCAAACTTTTTCAGCAAAATATTACATTTACTTGACAAATATATTCTTTCTATTGACATTTCTCCAAAATAAGATAAAATATATAGTGTAAAATTGTGATAATGCTATACAAAGGATGAAGAAGATTGAGAGTGATATCCGGAACTGCACGTGGTCGCAAGTTGATTAGTCCTGATGGAAATGATGTCAGGCCTACGCTTGATCGTGTCAAGGAATCCATTTTCAACATGCTTTCTTTTTCCGTGCCGGAATCTACCGTTTTGGATTTATTTTGCGGTAGCGGTGCGCTCGGCATCGAAGCATTAAGCCGTGGGGCAAAGCACGCCACTTTCGTGGACAAAAGCGCTCCTTCCCTTTCCGTCACACAGCAGAATCTCACTTTGACGCATTTAGAAGACAAGGCACTCTGCGTGCATCAGGATTTTATATCCTATCTTTCTTCTGCTACAGGTGCGTTTGACCTGATTTTTTTGGATCCGCCCTATGCGGCAGGATTTACAGAACAGGCGCTTTTGCTGATCAAAGAGCGCAAGCTCCTTGCAAAAGACGGCATCGTAATCTGCGAGTCTGACAGCGAATACGAAATCACTGTGCCGGATGGTTTTTCGGTTGAGCGTAATAAAAAATATGGCAAGGCACGAATTTTATTAATGAAAGAGTTGTGATTTATGAAGACTGCAGTTTATCCCGGAAGTTTTGACCCCATCACCTGCGGTCATTTGGATATTATCAAACGTGCCTCACGCCAGTTTGATCATATTATCATCGCAGTTTTGAATAATTCTGCAAAAACGCCGATGTTTTCGGCAGAAGAACGTGTTAAGCTGATTGAAAAGTCGATTGCCGACCTTCCGAATTGCAGTGCAGAGACTTTTGACGGCTTATTGGTCGATTTTGTTCGTGCAAAAAACTCACGGACTGTGATTAAGGGTTTACGTGCTTTATCTGATTTCGAATACGAATTTCAGATGGCATTATTCAATAAAAAAATGGAACCGGATATCGAAACGTTGTTTATGGTAACGGATGCAAATGCCTCCTATATCAGCTCAAGCATCGTGAAAGAAATCGCATCCTTAGATGGAGATTTTCGTGATTTGGTTCCCGAGGAAATTTATGATGATGTGAAACTTAAGATGAAGGAAGGACGGTAATCATGGAAATATTAGAATTAATTGAGGTTTTGGAAGACAAAATCGAACAAAGCTTTACGATACCCTTTTGGGGAAAAGGAATCGTTGACAAAGACGAGCTTTTGGACATGTTGCAGGAAATGCGCCTGAAGTTCCCCGAAGAAATGAAGCAGGCAAAATGGGTCAAAGAAGAGCGCCAGAGAATTCTTGCCGATGCACAGAAAGAAGCAGAAGCAATCATTAAAAGCGGCGAAGAAAAAATTGTTGCAATGATCAATGAGCACGAAATCACAAAACAGGCTTATGAACAAGCAAATCAGATTATTGAAAAAGCACAGAGCAACTCTCATGACATTCGTCTCGGTGCGAATCAGTATGCAGATGATATCCTGCGCCGTGTAGAAGAACAGATGATTTCTGTTGCTGAAACTTTGCGTCAGAATCGCAAAGAATTGAAAAAATAACATCTGAACATTAAGACCTTTGCATCAAATGCAAAGGTCTTTTTTTGTCCTCTTTCTCTCCGGCATAATCATCTCTGCAACGCATATAATAAATACTGCAGCTTCAGTTGCAAATAAAAAAAGAAAGTGGTGTTTTTATGTCTTCTCCTCTTTTTGGCGTCTTTAACATCAAGACTTTTTTGCGTGCTTTGCTCATCATCCTCTTTCCTTTATTGGTCGGTCTGCTTGCCGGTTTTTTGACCAAGGATTCCATTGTATTCTACGAGGTACTAAATAAACTTTCGCTTGCACCCCCACCCATTCTTTTTCCCATCGTTTGGAGTATTCTTTATCTCCTTTCCGGCATCGCCTCTTTTCTTGTTTTAAGAAAGGGATTCGCTCGCCCCGATGTTAAAGAGGCTATGTACACCTTTTGGCTTTGGCTGGCTTTAAGTTTTTTATGGCCCATTGTCTTTTTTAATTTCCGTGCACCGGTTTTAGCATTTATTATCTTAATTGCAATGTGGATTTTTGTTGGAATTACCACTACGAGATTTTATAGAATTTCTAAAGTCGCCGGATTTTTGTTGGTTCCGCTTTGGCTTTGGACTACATTTGCAGCATACCTGAACTTAGCTGTAATTCTTTTAAATTGATATGGCATAAATTCCCAATAAAAATAGAATAAAGTTATTTACAAACAAAGTCCGGGAGGTTATAATATAGCCATGGGGTGATTGATTATGGAAGAAAAAACGGAAATCAAAGACGGATTCTGGTTGTTTCGCAACCGGAAGATATTTGTCATTTCGCTTGTCGTTTTTGTACTTGTTCTGACTCTCGGCATTACCGCTTCTTGCTTTGCCGCTATCCTTACAAGCGACAGGATGTATGACGGTGTCTATATTGGAGAGCTTTCGGTCGCTTCTTTGACAAAAGAAGAGGCACACTCTTTAGTATCAGACTATTATCAAATCAAATACGAACAAGAAATCTCGCTCGTCTGCGGTGAAGAAGAGCGTGTTCTTCCCATTTCTTCTTTAGATGCCGTACTGGATACCGATGCGATGATCAACGAGGCGTAAAGTCGGATCGTAGCCATGT
>JAZSOJ010000184.1:0-10442 GCA_045536855.1 Clostridia bacterium
ACAATTTAGATGCCGCAAAATCATTTTACCAGGAGTAAAAATGCTTGCTTGCAAGGGCATTTTGTGACGCCGTCAATTGGCGCATGTCAATTCTACCAGGAGCAAAAATGCTTGCTTGCAAGGGCATTTTTGCGACGCCGTCAATTGACACAGTACTCGAAAGAGTACAAAAGAGCGTTAGCTCTTGAGAATTTTATGAAATAAAATTCTGTATGTGTCAATTATAACACACCTTGCCAAAACTTTCAACCAGTACTAACGCAAAAAAACACGGCCGGAACAAACCCGACCGTGTTCTTTTTATTTACCCAATGGGATTTCCTTGTTTGTCAAAAAGCGGAAGCGGTGCAAGATAGGTAATGTCCTTTCGGCTGATAGCATCACCCTCAGCTAAAACTGCCATTTTACCAACAATGTTGCCGCCCACTTGCTCGATCAGAGTTTCCAACGCCGCAAGCGATTCTCCTGTGCTGATCACATCATCAACTACCAAAACACGCTTGCCTCGCATTGCATTTGCCTCATCTGAGCCAATACAAAGCGTCTGTACGTGGTCGGTTGTAATTGAATCAACCTTTGTTGTGATGATGTCCCGCATATAGAGTTTCGGGCCTTTGCGTGCGACAATATAATAATTGTTGCCCGACTGCCGAGCCATCTCATAAAGAAGCGGGATGCCCTTGGATTCGGCTGTAATTAAAACATCAAATTCCGGCGCTAATCTCAAAAGCGCCGCCGCCGATTTCTCCGTCAGCTCCACATCGCCAAACATGATAAATGCCGCAATGTACAAATTCTCATTGAGCGGGCAAAGAGGCAAATCTCGTGTTACCCCTGCGATTTCCATTGTATAGTGCTTATCCATTCCACTACTGCTCCTTTTGCAAATCTCCTAAAAAACCTTATGCAAGACCCATAATTTTCAGAACGATGTAAGCTGCAAACAATGCAACAGAAATCCACATTACACCGCTGATATCTTTAATCTTGCCGATGAATATCTTAAGAATAACCCAAGCGAGCATACCAAACATAATGCCGTTTGCGATAGAATAGGTCAACGGCATCATGATGATCGCAAGGAATGCACCAATTACGTCAGCTGCATCGCCATCAAAATCAACCTTCTTGATAGAAGTAAGCATCAAAAGACCAACATAGAGCATAGCCGGTGTCGTTGCAAAGCCCGGGATTGCTGTGAAGATCGGAGCAAATACCAGTGCCAGGAGGAACAGGATTGCCGTTACAACAGAAGCAAGACCGGTTTTACCGCCTGCTGCAACACCTGCGCTGGACTCGACATAGCTCGTAACGGTGGAAGTACCAAGGCAAGCACCAACAACCGTACCAACAGCGTCAGCCATCAGAGCGCCGCCTGCTTTCGGCAATCTGCCGTCTTTATCCAACAAATTTCCTTTTTCAGCGACACCAATGAGTGTTCCAACCGTATCAAAGATATCGGTATAAAGGAAAGTAAATACAACAATTGCAAAAGATGCAAAATTCTTTGCAATGAAACCAAAGTCAAAGTCTAAGAACAGCGGTGCAGAAAATGCGTTCATAGAGAAAGTCGGGATAACAGAGTATACTCCTGCATCCGCGTTCGGAACATACCAACCAATCAGTTCAGCAACAATACCTAAAACCCAAGTAATCAAAATACCAAGCAGGATGCCGCCCGGGATTTTATAGTTCTGCAAAATGCCGATAATCAAAAGACCCACGAGTGCTAAAACAACACCCGGAGAAGCGAGGTTGCCAAGAGCAACGGTTGTTGCTTCACTTGCGACAACGATCTGTGCATTCAAAAGTGCGATAATGGTAATAAACAAACCAATACCGGCGGTAATGCCGAATTTTAAGTTGTTCGGAATTTTATTCACCAATGCTTCACGGAACTTAAAGATGGAAAGAATCATAAAAATGATACCTTCGATCAGGATTGCTGTTAAAGCGACCTGATACGGATAACCCATCGTACCGCAAACCGTGAAAGCAAAAAATGCATTCAGTCCCATACCCGATGCAAGTGCTACCGGATAGTTTGCGAAAAATGCCATGCAAAGCGTTGCAATTGCTGCGGAAATTGCGGTTGCAGAAAATGCTGCGCCAACCGGAATTCCTGCGATTGCCATGTAGTTCGGGTTTACTGCCAAAATGTACGCCATTGCCAGGAATGTGGTAATACCGGCAATGATTTCTGTGCGGACACTACTTCCGCGTTCTTTGATCTTAAAGATCTGTTCCAACTTTTCCATTTCTCTAACCCCTTTGCTTAAAATTTACAAGTTTCTACTACACAATAAACTTGCAATTTAATTCTACCATATTGCAGAAAAAAATTCAATCTGTTTTCTGACATTTTTTTCATTTCTTATGAAAATTCCTGTCGTAATATTTTCACGCTTCGACACGGCAAATTGACAAGTTTTTTGCTCCTCACACGGTATAATAAATCCGAAACACATACCGACATCAAGGAGGAGACACACATGGAGCTGACCGTATACGTGGATGTTTTGTTCGTCTTAAACGGCATCATCGACGCCATGTTGCTGATCTTTTGCGCCCTTGCGCTCTCTCTCCGCATCTCTCCTCTTCGCCTGACGTTCTCTGCCTGTCTTGGCGCATTTTATGCCGCCTGCGTCCCCTTCTTTCCCATGCTTGGCGCATGGTGGGGCTTACTTTTCGTTTCGGCACTTATGATTTGGTGGTGTTTTCGTGCCACTCGGCCGTTTATATTCCTCCAACAAATGTGTGTGTTTTACCTCATTGCTTTTCTGCTTTCAGGTCTTTGTACCTTTTCCTCACAGCTGTTCTTTGCAAACAGCAACCGACAAGCTCTATGGATTGGGAGCACACCTTTTTTTACTTTACCCGCAATATATCTATTATTTCTTCTGGGCGTTGTGTATATTCTGCTCCGCATCGCTTTTTTTGCCGCCAGAAAAACAGCCGAAAAAAAATCTCTGCTTGCGCCTGTTCGCATCGCATACAACAAACAGGTCATCCGACTCTCAGCGCTTTACGATACCGGCAATTTTTTATGTGACCGTTTCGGCAGCGGTGTCTGCATCGCCGCATGGAGTGCAATCGCCCCGCTGTTTCCGGATTGTCCCTCTCGGGATGTTGCCGTTTTTTCCGCAGACAAAATCCGTTTTTTTGCTTGCAACAGCATTGGCGGAAACGATACTCTACCTGCTTTTTGGATGCAAATTGCAGACCCAAAGGGCAGATGGGCAATCTCCCGTTGGGTTGCCGTAACAAATAAAGAATTAGACCAAAACGGCAGGTATGCTCTGCTGTTACCAAATGATTTTGAGGGAGCGAAATGATATGATGGGACAACTGTTAAACATTCTCTTACGCCTGCTGAAAAGCTGCAAGTGCCGCTTCCGTTCGTCGTTCACCGCAGAAGATGTGTATTATATCACGGGCGGAGAATCTCTCCCTACCCCACTTTCTCCCGAAGAGGAGGCTGAGCTGATTGCCTCTTTCTCACCTGATAACTATGACGTCAAAAAAACTTTAGTGGAACGAAATCTGCGGCTGGTAGTTTATGTTGCCAGAAAATTTGAAAATACGGGCGTTTGCATCGAAGATTTAATTTCGATCGGCTCGATCGGCCTGATCAAAGCGATCAATTCCTTTGATCCGAGCAAAAATATAAAACTCGCAACTTATGCTTCCCGATGTATCGAGAACGAAATTTTGATGTTTCTCCGAAAAAATCACAACATTCGAACAGAAATTTCCATTGATGAGCCATTAAACACCGACTGGGACGGCAACGAATTGTTGCTCTCGGATGTCTTGGGAACGGATAGCGACGAGGTCGGCAAACATTTAGAGGACGAGGTGGATAAACAGCTTCTTCGTGCCGCAATCGCAAAACTCGGAAGCCGTGAGCGTGCAATTATGGAGTTACGCTTTGGACTGAAGAACGAAGAAGAAAAAACGCAAAAAGAAGTGGCAGACCTTTTAGGTATTTCACAATCCTACATATCACGCCTCGAAAAACGCATCATCTCAAGACTGAAAAAGGAAATTTCGAAGATGGTGCAGTCGTAACTATCTTCCATCCAAGAAATAGAAAAAGACCAATTCCATTTAATAGTGAATTGGTCTTTTTTCGTTCCGGTTTCGTTCCGGATATTTTTACATTTCCTTATTTAATAATTTCAACCTTAATCGTATTCGTGTTTCCTACAACACCATTAATTTGACCGCCCGTCATAACGATATTATCACCGGGTTTTAAGTCCAGACATTTTTTTGCTTGCCATTCCGCTTGATAAAACACAATGTCCAAAGAGGGATACTGTTCACACAGAATCGGAATAACTCCCCAACTCATATTTAGCTTTCGCCACGCCCGTACATTCGTGGTGGCACCGATAATATCTGCCGGACAGCGAAAACGGCTGACCATTCGTGCCGTCGTACCTGTAATCGAATTTACCACGATACATTTTGCATCCACATCAATCGCCATCGCACAGGTAGAGTGCGAAATTGCATCGAGTACATTATTGATTTTATAGTCTGTTGACTTAAACCACTCTTTATAATCAATATGCTTTTCCGTAAACTCAGCAATCTCCGCCATATTCTTGACAGCTTCTGCCGGATATTTCCCTGCAGCGGTTTCGCCGGAAAGCATCACGGCGGATGAGCCGTCATACACCGCATTTGCCACATCGGAAATTTCTGCTCTTGTCGGCCTTGGATTATAAATCATAGACTCGAGCATTTCGGTTGCCGTAATGACCCGTTTTCCGAGCAGACGGCACTTTTCAATTAAGTATTTCTGAACGGACGGAACCTCACAAAACGGAATTTCAACACCCAGGTCACCACGGGCCACCATAATCCCGTCTGCGACCTTACAGATTGCATCAATGTTATCCACGCCGGCACGGTTTTCAATTTTGGCAATGATATCAATTTCTTTGCCGCCATTTTCATTTAAGAAAGTTCTTACTGCCTCGACATCGTCTTCGGAAGAAACGAAAGACGCAGCCACAAAATCAATCCCGTTTTCGATGCCGAACAGAAGATCCTCTTTATCCTGCTCGCTCAAATAATCATGCGTCAATACCTTGTTCGGGAAGTTCATGCTCTTTCGGTCGGAAATTTCTCCGCCGGCAAGCACGGTACAGACAATGTCTTTGCCTTCGATTTTATCCACCTTAAAGTGCACCAGTCCGTTATTGACCATCACGATATCGCCAACATTTAAATCCTCTGTCAGCTGCTCATAATTAACCGATACTCTTTCTTGATTTCCGACGACATCTTCTGTTGTAAATGTAAAGGTGTCTCCGTCTGAAAGCTTGATTTTCTTATTCTCAAAGGTTTTGATTCGGTACTCCGGGCCCTTGGTATCCAGCATAATAGGAATCGGAAGCCCCAACTTGACCCTCACCTTTTTAATCAAATCCATCTTCGTTTTATGTTCTTCGTGCGTCCCGTGTGAAAAATTGAGGCGTGCAACGTTCATGCCGTTTTTGCACATTTGCTCTAAAACTTGTTCATTCTCGCAAGCCGGACCAATCGTACAGATAATTTTCGTTTTACGCATATTTTCATCTCCATTTAGTGTTCTGTCTCTCTCGCTTATTGATTGGACTTAAATATGTCAGCTACCTCACTTAAAATAATGTACGCTCCCTTGTCTATTTCGTGCACAATACTCTTCATCTTCGTTACCTGGAAGCGATTCACAACAAAATATACAACCGTTTTATCCTTGCCGGAATATCCACCCCTTGCCTCTATCCGTGTCATTCCGATTTCAAATGTATTCGTTAAAACCTGACAAATTTCATCGGGATGATCCGTTACAATCATCGCACACTTTTCTCGGTCTAAACCCTCAACGATAAAGTCGATGGTCTTAAGTGCCGCCATATAAGTAACGATCGAATATAAAGGAAGCGTCCAGCTGTTAATTACAATCCCGCAAACGATATACAAAAGAACATTGTAAATCATCACAAAACTACCCACGCTGATTCCAAGGCGTTTGGCAAAGATGACTGCCATAACCTCAATGCCGTCCACCGCTCCACCGCTCCGAATGGCAAGACCGCTGCCGATACCGGAAATCAGGCCGCCAAAGAGTGCACACAAAAGCAGGTCTGTTCCGGCAAGAGGCGATGCCAGACTCACATCAATCGGCAGTATATCCGTAATGAGCCAGGCAGAAAGTGAATACATCACAACTGTATAAATTGCGTATACGGTAAATACTGCCCCTTGCTTTTTAAACCCGTAAATAAACAACGGAATGTTTAATACAAGCAAAAAGATAGACAAAGTTAGATACTCCGGCGTAATCTGCGCTAACAGCATGGACGTTCCGGAAATACCGCTATCGTACAATTTTACCGGATATAAAAACAAGGTAATGCCAATGGCATTTACGACTCCCGCCAGGGTCAAAAAGAACAGATTCTTCCATTCTAACTTTCTAAACCAAGCAAGCATTTGCTTCATATAATCACCACTTTTAATCTATGATAACTCTCCTCTTAACAGATACTGCATCAGCTGATAGCCCTTATCTAAATAAATTCCCGTCTGCTTTGCGTTTGCCTCGGTATAGGAAAGGCCCATTCCTTCGGATGCTCGGCTGTCGTAAATGACGAACGGAACTTCCGCACGGGAATGCGTTTTAATCGCAAGCGGCGTCGGATGGTCAGGTGTTATTAAAATGCGGAAATCTTCCCCGCTTTCCTTTAAGTATGTAACAACCGGACCAACGATTTTTTTATCAATTAAGCCAATCGATTCTACCTTTCCCTCGGCGTCACCGTGATGACCGCATTCGTCCGGAGCCTCCACATGGATATAGATAAACTCTTGCCCATTTTTCAATTCGTTGATTGCTGCCTCGGCTTTTCCGTCAAAGTTGGTATCAATATTTCCCGTGGCACCCGGAACCTCGATGACATTCATCCCTGTTCCTTTCCCGATCCCCTTAAGTAAGTCAACCGCCGAAATCATACTGCCCGAAAGGCCATATTTTTCACGGAACGAATCAAGCTGCGGCTTTTTGCCCTCGCCCCAGATCCAGAGCGAATTGGCAGGGTTTAAGCCACGTGTAATCCGTGCTTTGTTAATGGGATGATTAGCTAACAATTCATGGCTCTTTTCCATAATCGCAAGCAACGTCTCTCTACCGTCACCCTTCGGCAGATATTCCGTTACTTTTTTGTCGGAAATATCGTGCGGCGGGGTTAAGCTAACCTTTGTCGAACCCCCGTCCCAAACCAAAAGATGGCGATAGCTGATGCCGGCATGGAGCTCAATATGAGGAAAGCTCATATGTTCCTTTAAGTATGCAATCAGCTCAGCTGCCTCTTGCGTGGTAATTTCGCCCGAACTGTAGTCAAGCATCGTTTTTTCCGCATAGTCAGATTCATCCGATACCGTCACCAAATTGGCACGGAAGGTCACATCGCTGCCAGATAGCGAAACCCCGATGCTGAGCGCCTCTAAGGGCGAACGGCCGGTATAGTAGATCGTTGGGTCATAGCCTAAAACACTTAAATTAGCAACATCGCTGCCCGGAGATAACGAGTCATCAATGGTCTTTGCAAGACCGATGATGCCTTGCTTGCAGAGCGCATCTATATTCGGCTTGTCAGCAAGCTCAAGTGGCGTTTTTCCGCCCAGTGCCTGAAACGGAACATCCGCCATGCCGTCGCCTAAAAATACTACATATTTCATAAAAGGTCCTCCTTGCCAAAAGTTCTCTTCTTATTATACAAAATTTTGAAAAAAAAGTCTATGCTTTTCTGCAAAAAAGAACGCCGCAGCATAATGCCACGGCGCTTTTATCATTTTATACATCTCGTAAATCAACCATATTCAGTTCTTCTCTGGACACGCCCGATTTTAAGCTCTTAATATAGGCATTTGCCGTATCAAGTGAGGTCAGACACGGAATGGAGTGTTCTACTGTCTTACGACGAATCTTAAATCCGTCTCTGCCCGGCTGGCGACCTCTGGTCGGCGTATTGATGACCATATCGAACTTGCCGGCCTGCATCAAATCCAGAATGTCAGGGCTGCCCTCACCGATTTTCTTCACCACGCTGGTTGCCACACAATTGCTGTTTAAGTAATGTGCGGTATTCGCAGTTGCATAAATATTAAAGCCCATTTCTTCAAAATTCTTGGCGATATCAAGCATTTCCCTCTTATCGTTATCACGGACCGTAATTAAAACATTTCCGCCTGCCGTCATCTTAAAGCCTGCGGCTAACAGTCCTTTATAAAGCGCTTCGCCGAAGGTTTTGGAAATACCCAAAACTTCACCGGTGGATTTCATTTCAGGTCCTAAGGAAGTATCAACGTCGTGGAGCTTTTCAAACGAGAACACCGGAACCTTTACTGCAACATAGTCGCCCTCCGGATGCAGTCCCGTTCCGCAACCCATATCCTTTAACTTTTCGCCCAGCACGCAACGGGTTGCAAGGTCTACCATCGGAACATTCGTTACCTTGGAGATATACGGTACCGTACGCGAAGAACGCGGATTTACCTCAATGACATACACCTCGTCCTCATAAAGCACGAACTGGATATTCACAAGGCCAACAACATGGAGTGCCTTGGCAAGTTTTTTCGTATAATCAACCAAAACGTCCTTATGTTTTTGGGAAATGGTCTGGGTCGGGTAAACAGAAATCGAGTCGCCCGAGTGCACACCGGCACGTTCCAAATGCTCCATAATACCGGGGATTAAGATGTCTTCTCCGTCACAGATGGCGTCAACTTCAAGCTCCTTGCCCATCATATACTTATCAACCAAAATTGGGTGTTCCTGCTTAATCAGCGTAATGATATCCATAAATTCCTTGACATCATTATCATTAAACGCAATCTCCATACCCTGACCGCCGAGCACATAAGACGGACGGACCAAAACCGGATAACCAAGCTCGTTTGCCGCCTCCAATGCTTCCTGATGCGTAAAGACAGTTCTGCCTGCCGGGCGGGGAATATTGCACTCTTCCAAAATCTCGTCAAACAGCTCTCTGTCCTCTGCCGCATCAACATCTTCGGCTTTGGTGCCCAAAATGTTTACACCCATATCTTTAAGTGCCTGCGTTAGCTTGATTGCCGTTTGTCCACCAAACTGAACGAGTGCTCCATACGGTTTTTCAATCTCAACGATATTGGCAACATCTTCAGCGGTGAGCGGCTCAAAATAGAGCTTGTCTGCCGTATCGAAGTCGGTACTTACGGTTTCGGGGTTGTTATTTACAATAATGGTTTCATAGCCTGCTTCTTTTAATGCCCAAACGGAATGGACCGAGCAATAGTCAAACTCGATACCCTGACCGATACGAATCGGGCCGGAGCCGATAACCAAAATCTTTTTCTTGTCGGACGGTGCCGCCTCGGAGAACTGGTTATAGGTGGAATAGTAGTACGGAGTTTCCGCCTCAAACTCTGCTGCACAGGTGTCTACCTTTTTATATGTCGGAAGGATGTCGTAGCGACTGCGCAGTGCCTTGATTTCCTCTTCTTTCATGCCGGAAAATGCTGCAATGGTCTTATCTACAAAGCCCATGCGCTTTGCCTTAGCTAAAATACCACGGGAAAGATTGCCCTCTTTTAAGAGGTTCTCCATCTCGACGATATTTTTCAGTTTATCAAGGAAGAAAATATCAATCATGGTAATCTCGTGGATGGTTTCTAAGGAAATGCCACGGCGGATTGCCTCGCAGATAACAAACATACGCTCATCATCCACCTGAGACAGACGCTTTTCAATCTCTTTCTTCGGCAGATTTTTCAGTTTCGGCATTTCAAAACTGTGTAGTCCGAGTTCGAGCGAGCGAACGGATTTCATGAGGCCGCCCTCGATGGAATCGGAAATTGCCATAATTTCGCCGGTGGCTTTCATCTGTGTGCCGAGCGTTCTCTTTGCTTTGACAAACTTATCGAAAGGCCATTTCGGGAACTTAATAACCACATAGTCGATGGTCGGCTCAAAGCAAGCAAAGGTTGTTCCGGTCACGGCATTTTTAATCTCATCAAGGCTGTAGCCGATAGCGATTTTAGAGGTTACCTTTGCAATCGGATAGCCGGTTGCTTTTGATGCCAATGCCGAAGAACGAGATACTCGGGGATTAACCTCGATTACGGCGTATTCCAAACTATCCGGATGCAGTGCAAACTGACAGTTGCAACCGCCCTCAATCCCGAGTGCATTGATAATATTTAAAGATGCGTTGCGAAGCATCTGATATTCTTTTGTGGAAAGGGTCTGCGCCGGAGCGACAACGATAGAATCACCCGTATGGATACCGACAGGGTCAATGTTTTCCATCGAGCAAACGGTAATTGCGTTGCCCTTGGCATCACGGATAACCTCGAACTCAATCTCTTTCCAGCCGGAGATACATTTTTCGATCAGTACC
>JAZSOJ010000186.1:0-3037 GCA_045536855.1 Clostridia bacterium
GTGTACGGTATGATTTCCGCAATCGGGGTAAGAAACGTGGTTGAAAATCAGGTAGACTTTACAAAGAGCCGTAACTTAATTGTTGCAGCTATCATCTTAGTTTGCGCACTGGGCTTAGGCTCTGTTACCTTCGCAATCGGATCACTTACCATTTCTCTTTCTGCTTTGGCAGTTGCATCTATTGCAGGTATCGTATTAAACGCAATCCTGCCCGGAAAAGATTTTGAGTTCAAGGATGTTCCTCCGGAAGAGGCAGATACAGGCGTGAATTTTAAAGTTTGATTTGAATAAAATTTCTGCAGGGGAACATCTTGTTCCCCTGTAATTTTTTACACAAATAAAGAGAGGAAAAATATAATGATTAAATTAGGCGTTATCGGATTGGGAAACAGAATCAGAAACGGTGTGATGCCATCCCTCGTCAAATACAGCGAAGAATTTGTAATTACCGATGTGTTTGACACACACCGCGATATGGTGGAAGAGGAAATTGCAAAAAAAGAAAGCGGTTACGCAGAAAATATCCATTGGTACGATACAGCGGAAGAACTAGTGGAAAAAGCGGATGTTGATGGGATTATGATAGGAACCCGTTGCAGCAGCCACACCAAATATGCCATTTTAGCGATGAAAAAGGGTGTGCCGATTTTTCTGGAAAAGCCGGTTTCCACCTCCATGGAGGATTTACGTCGTTTAGCGGAAGCCGGAAGAACATATAATCCTATGGTGGTTGTGTCCTTCCCTCTGCGGTTTTCTAAGCTGTCCACTTTTTCCAAGGAACTGATTGACAGCGGAAAAATTGGTGATGTGTGGCAGGTAGATGCTTTTAATGATGTGCCTTACGGCAGATGTTATTTCCACCGTTGGTACAGAGACGAATCTGAGTCCAACGGCTTGTGGTTGCAAAAAGCCACCCATGACTTTGATTACATCAACTACATTTTAGGCGACAAGGCTGACGAAGTGTTTGCCCGTTGGGTGAAGAAAATCTTTAAAGGCGATATGCCGGCGGGGCTGAAGTGTGTAGATTGTGAAAAATATAAAACCTGCATCGAAAGCCCCTTTGTGTTGGAACGGGAATGTCAGGACAGCGCGTATGGTGATATGTGTTGCTTTGCGATAGACACCGGAAACGAAGACTGCGGAAGCGCACTGCTGAAATACCAAAAAGGCACCATCGTGAGCTATTCTCAAAACTTCTTTGCCCGTCACAAGGCAGCACGGCGCGGTGCGCGGTTCTATGGTTTTAAAGGAACTTTGGAATTCGACTGGTACAAAAGCGAAATCAAAGTGTATCCGCACCACACAGACTGCGTAGAAACCTACTCCTTCTCCGGTGGCGGCGGTCACTTTGGCGGCGATGAAAAATTAGCTGAGCTTTACTATAAGCAGATCAAAGGAATCGAAACGAAATCCTATTTAGATGAAGGCATCGAAAGCGCTCTCATGTGCCTTTTGGCAAAAGAATCCTGCGAAACGGGCAAAAATATCGAAATTCCGGAAATCTGACAAAAGGAGAGCAAATGCTCTGTATGACATTCTAAACAAGGATTATTCCATGATATAAAGTACCGACTGAACAAACTTTAATTGATCAACCTGTCTTTTTCGACAGCCTGTGGCGAGGCTCCCTCAATGGGAGTCTCGCCATCATTTTCTTTTATCAAAGCAAAAAATCCATCATATCATTCAAACGCCGATAAATTTGCCTACATGCAATAACGCAGTTTTTTGAGGTTTCTTTATAAAAAGTCTGAATTTTCCATATTTTCATCGGAATAGTACATTCCCTCTCTATTCAAAAGGTGCTACAATGAATACAACAGAAAACACCCCCCTTTTTTGAAAGAGAGAGAGAAACATAAAAACAACAAGAAATTAGTAAGGCACCGTATGACACTTTGAAATAGGAGGAGCATCATGAAACAGCTGATTATGAAAGGGCCTGCCGAAAGCACAGTAGTTGAGGTGGATATTCCGAAAATCAATGACGACCAGCTTTTAGTCCGCGTGATATACACCGGTATGTGCCATTCGGAATACTACCCTTGGCTCACTGCAAAGCCGGGTGACACCTATGGGCATGAATCCATGGGAATTGTCGCCGACAAAGGCAGAAATGTGATTGGATTTTCCATCGGTGACCGTGTAACCGGACTTGGTGGAGGGGGATATAAAGAATATATTGTAATGGAGCCGAAAAAAACGATGAAGGTTCCGGACTGTCTCAAGGATGAAGATGCCGTAGCAGAGCCTTTGGGATGCATAATGAGCGTTGCGGAGCGTGTGGATACCCCCATTGTGGGCGACACGGCTATCGTTGTCGGTACAGGCTATATGGGTTTGGGACTTGTATCTTTGTTCCGCGCCCGAGGATACAATAATGTAATAGCTGTGGATAAACGGGAAATCGCTTTGGAAAATGCAAAATACTACGGTGCGACGGAAGTATATCTGCCCGAACAGTTGCCGAGACAATATCGTTTAAACTGGGAAACCTGGGGAAGGCCTGATCTTACGCGAGACGGACATAAGGCGGATATTTTTGGCATCGGGTTCCCGAAGGTAGTGGAGTTTACCGGAACGGAGGATGGCTTAACGCTGGCTTCTGAAATGGTTTGTGCGCACGGGATTTTAGGCATCGCCGGCTACCATAATGATGGTCCCAGAACACAGGATTTTAAACTGTGGAATATCAAGGCTATGACCGTCTTTAATTGTCACGAACGAAGAATTGATTATGAGGCAATGTTATGCAAACGGGGTCTTGATCTGATTGCGCAGGATTTGTGGAAATTCCGCGGTGCAGCACGGCATATTTACATATTGGAAGAATTTGATCAGGGAAACCGGGACATGGTATCTCATAAAGATAATTTCATCAAGGGCTTAGTGCGCTGCGATGTATAGCAGAAAAAAACCGGCCGAATACATTCGGCCGGTTTTTCTCAGCGTGTCGAGAAACCTCGACACGCTGAGTAGACTTTGAAAAAGGTAGGTATATTTGGCGAGCACAAATTCGTCGGCGTACGATGGT
>JAZSOJ010000041.1:0-12966 GCA_045536855.1 Clostridia bacterium
CCAATCCTCAGGGATGAGGTCGTACTCGGTCAGTTCCTGCTTGATTTTATCCGGATTTGCCGCTTCTTTATCAATTTTGTTAATCGCAACAATAATATTTAAGTTTGCAGCTTTTGCATGGTTAATTGCCTCAATCGTCTGCGGCATGATACCGTCGTCTGCGGCAACAACCAAGATTGCAATATCCGTTACCTGTGCGCCACGGGCACGCATCGCCGTAAACGCCTCGTGACCCGGGGTATCCAAAAATGTAATCTTTTTGTCATGGATGCGGACTCTGTGCGCACCAATGTGCTGCGTAATACCGCCAGCCTCTGTATCAATGACGTTGGTAGAACGAATCGCATCTAAAAGAGAGGTTTTACCGTGGTCAACGTGGCCCATGACAACAACGACCGGCGAACGGGGCTCGAGAGAGCTTTCTTCGTCTTCGAAATCATCAAACAAAATATCCTCATCCGTTAAGATGATTTCTTTTTCAACAATAGCACCTAAATCTTCGGAGATTAAAGAGGCAATATCAAAATCAATCGTCTGGCTGATCGCCGCCATAATGCCCAGGGTCATCAGCTTTTTGATTACTTCTGTTGCAGGAACTTCCAAGCGTTCTGCAAGCTCACCAACTGAAATTTCATCCGGGATCAGAACGGTTTTCTTTTCCTTCTTCACCTTCTGTTCTTTTACCGGAACATTCTTGCTTATTTTTGCATTGTCTTTTAAGCGACCGCCGCCCTTTTTCAGCTTCTGCTTTTTCACAGTATCATCTACGGCGTTGGTCGGAACAAGCTCTTCAATTTTTTCATCCTCAATTTTATTTAAGTCAACAACACTTTGACGGGTATCCACATGGCGGACATTACGCTGCATCGGCTCGGCTGTGATTTTTTCGCCGTCCTCTACCTCTTCGAACCTCTCCAGTTTCTTCATCTTCGGGCGCTCCGCTTTCGGCGGCATGCGCTTCGGTTTTTCCTTTTTCGGTTGCGGCGCAGTTTTGGACGGACCCGCTTTTTTGGGTTCCTCCTTTAGCTGCTGTTCTTTCGGAGCCGATTCCTCTGCCTGTTTCACCGCTTCTTGTTCTTCTTGTGCCGGCTCAGCCTTCTTCGCAGCTTTTTTCTTCGGCATATCCACTTTCTGTCCCTGGGCAAAGGACGGAATCGGGAATGCCTTGTCATAGCGCTGTGTAAGAGTCTCGAAAATAATATCGAGTTCCTCCTGCTCCAGCGTACTCATATGGTTTTTGATCGGGAATCCATATCCCTCGAGCAATGAAATTAATTCTTTGGAATTAATTTCCAATTCCTTTGCAAGCTCATGAACTCTCACTTTAGACATACAACTGCCACCTCCGAAAAATTAACCTCTCTACGTAATGTCATGTTTCCTTTACTCTTTTTTTGCCGAAAGCCGAATCAGCTCTTCGGTCCGTTTGGCGAATCCCTCACCTGTGATTGCCAAAACACTCCGGTTATCTCCACCGCCGGTTACTTTCCCCAAAAGATCTTTGTCTTCCGCTTGAAAGCAGACTACGTCATAGTATTTGCACATAGATAAAAATTTATCCTTTGTATTGTCTGATGCATCCTGAGCAACAATGACCAGCAGTGCGCTACCGTCTTTGATTGCCTTTTCTGTCAGGAAAGCTCCTTTTTGAACTTTTCCTGCTCGATACGCAATTCCTATAAAATGTAGTAGCTTATTCAATGTCCTGTTCCAACTCCTCCCGAATTGCGAGGTAAACTTCTTGCTGCACCGTTTTGCGAAATGCACGGTTTAACTTTTTGCGTGCAATCGCAATTTCCATACAGGACTCCTTTTTACAAACATACGCACCTCTTCCGCCACACTTTCCGCTGCGGTCCGGCGAAATAAGACCGCCATGTTCTGCAATACGGAGCATTTCTCCTTTCGGGAATTTACCCCCGCAAGCAATACATTCGCGGATTGGAATATGCGCCATATGACCTCACCCTTTTATTCTCGTCAATCTTGCTTCCGGCATTAAACTTCCGGCTTAATATCAATCTTCCAACCCGTCAGTTTTGCCGCCAGGCGTGCATTCTGACCCTCTTTACCAATTGCAAGAGACAGCTGGTGGGCCGGAACGACAACCTTTGCGCTATGTGCTTCTTCATCCACTTCCACGCTGACAACATCAGACGGAGAAAGCGCCGCAGAAATAAATTCTGCCGGATCATCGGAATATTTTACAATGTCAATTTTTTCTCCTGCCAATTCATCACAGACGAACTGTACACGTGCACCTTTCGGTCCCACACAAGATCCAAGTGCATCTACATTAGCGTCCGAAGAGCATACCGAAATCTTACTTCTGGAGCCTGCCTCACGTGCAATTGTCTTAATTTCAACCACTCCATCCGCGATTTCCGGAACTTCCTGCTCAAACAGGCGGCGCACCAGACCCGGATGGGAACGGGACAAGATGATCTGCGGATTCTGCGCCATCATTTTTACTTCTGCTACATAGAACTTCATGCGTGCGCCCGGCAGATACTGCTCCGTTGCCAACTGTTCATTGAGTGGCAGATATGCTTCCATATCACCATATACCTGAACAGTAACACAACGTTTATCATATTTAGTAACCAAACCTGTGATCATTTGGTTCTCTCTGTTATGGTATGCATTATACAGGTTCTCTCGTTCTGCTTCTTTGATTCTCTGCACAATAATTTGCTTTGTGGTCTGTGCGGCAATACGTCCGAAATCTCTCGGCGTAACCTCGATATTCACCACGTCACCGATTTCATATCGTTTATCTATTGCCTGCGCTTCCGAAAGAGCAATTTCAAGATTTGCATCCAGCACCTCTTCTGCAACCGTCTTCTGCTGGCAAACCTTAATATCTCCTTTTTCACGGTCAATGGTGACAGCCACATTCTGTGCATGACCGTAATTTTTCTTATACGCTGCAATCAAAGCCAGTTCAATCGTATTGAGCAGGTCTTCTTTTTTCATGTTTTTCTGATGTGCTAATTCCCCAAGTGCCGATATAAATTCCTGATTCATTTTCCTGTTCCCTCCACTTTTTCAATCTGCTGATTGTATATTAAAATATGACAGCAAGCCGCACACTGACCGTCTTGGAAAGGTCAATCGAAAGCGCTTGCCCGTTATAGTCCACAGTAATCACACGGTCTGAAATTCCGGTAAGGACTGCCGCCATTTCCTTCGTCCCCGCCATCGGCGCATACAGTTTAATATCCACCTCATGCCCAATGTAGCGCAGAAAATCAGACTCTTTCTTTAATTGGCGATCCATGCCCGCTGATGATACCTCAAGCATATAAGCCTGTTCAATCGGGTCAATGCGGTCCAATTCATCCGAAAGTGCACGGCTCACTGCCTCACACTCATCAATACTGACGCCGCTTTCTTCCTTATCAATATACACCCGCAGGAAGTATTCCGGACCCTCTTTTACGAATTCAATATCCCAAATTAAAAGGCCCATTTCCTGCACAATCGGGAGCAAGAGCTCCTCCACAATCTGCTCCGTTTTTCGGCTCGCCATTTGTTTCACCTGATTCTTCATAGATTTCGTGATTTTTCTAAACAAAAGGATACGGCTAAAGCCGTATCCTTCACAGAAGACACTCTTTTGTACACAACAAACCCTCAAAGGAAAGGATTATCTGTGATTTGCAAAGCATTCGCTGCAATATACCGGTCTGTCACCTTTCGGCTCAAACGGAACCTGGCACTCTTTGCCGCACTCTGCGCATACAGCAGTATGCATCTCTCTGTTAGCTCTTAAGCTTGCTTTTCTAGCGGTTCTGCAATCCTTGCAGCGGGTCGGTTCGTTTTCGAAACCTTTTTCCGCATAGAATTCCTGTTCTCCGGCTGTGAATACAAATTCTGCTCCACAATCCTTACAAACTAAAGTCTTGTCCTCGTACATCTTTTTTTCCCCTCACTTTGAAAAATAAAAAATAAAATTTATAGTGAATGAAAGCGAATCCGCTTTCCTCCGCTACACACCACAACAACAAACTACAAACAACACAAACTGCTTACAAACTACACAAACCTCGTCACTCACGTTCTCGTAAGTATTTTTCCAATTTTCGTTTCATCCGTTGAAGCGCATTGTCCACGGACTTGGCATCTCTGCCGATCCGCTCTGCAATTTTGCTGTAACCGAAACCACTTAAGTGATATGCCAAAACCTTGGATTCAAACTGGCTGAGCGCCTCGCCCATACAATCACGTGCCGCCCGCATATCTTCCTCATCAATTACGAGCTGCTCGGGATTCTGAAAGTGTTGCTCTTGCACTCGGCAGTTTCCCAAGTATTCCGACCCTGCATCCGGTTCATTCAGCGAAACGTAATTGTTCAAAGGAATGTGCTTTTGTCGCGTCGACGCTTTGATTGCCGTAATAATGTGGCGCGTGATGCACAACTCCGCGAAGGTTTTAAACGTTACCCGCTTTTTGGGGTCGAAGCTTTGAATTGCTTTATAAAGACCAATCATACCCTCCTGCACAACATCATCGTGTTCTGCACCAACGAGGTAAAATGACTGCGCCTTACGTTTGACAAAATCCTTGTACTTGCGGACCAGATAATCACACGCATCTGTTTCTCCGCTTTTTGCCCATTGGGCAAGGGTTTCATCCGGAAGGTCAGGCAGATTGCCACGCCGCTTCTTTGCTACATTTTCATGGCTCACGCCGTTTCCTCCCAATAGACTTTCCCAGTCTGTTTGATTTAATTATATTCTAATCAATGCATAAAGTCAAGCACTTTTCTGTTATTTTTTCACATTTTTCGTTTTTTTACCAAAAAAATCATGTCCGAAATCCGCTTTTTATTTCCAGAAATTCCAGTACTGTTTGAAAATGCGGCGGGACAGGAACTGAAAACTCCATATACGCTCCACTTGTCGGGTGAATAAAGCCCAAAAGGCCTGCATGAAGAAGCTGTCCGCTGAGCCCGAATCGTTCCGCCAACTTATCCTTTGAAAGGCCATAGACCGGATCCCCCACGATATGGCATCCCCTGCTTGCCAAATGAACTCTAATCTGATGCGTCCGTCCGGTTTCCAGGCGACATGAAAGCAAAGTCGCCCCGCTCAATCGTTTCTCCACTGTTACATGCGTTACGGCATTTCTTCCGTCGGGATCAATCGCCATCTTTTTGCGATCTTTTTTGCTCCTCCCAATCGGTCGATCAATGGTAAAACGATCTTCATGCACACCCTCATGAATCAAGCATCTGTATTCACGAGTGATGGAATGCTCTTTCATTTGCGCCGCCAAAGACAAATGTGCCTCGTTGGTTTTTGCCACGACTAAAAGGCCGCTGGTATCTTTGTCAATCCGATGCACAATGCCCGGACGAATCACACCGTTGATGGCAGATAATCCGTCTTTTGCATAATACATCAGCGCATTGACCAAGGTCCCCGAGGTATTTCCCACCGCCGGATGCACCACCATCCCCTGCGGCTTATTCACCACTAAAAGCTCGGCATCCTCATACACAATATCCAGCGGGATATCTTCTGCATAAACATCCAAAAGCTCGGGCTCCGGCAAAATGATTTCAACCGTATCGCCCACAGAAAGCTTGTCATTTTTCGAAACCGGCTTCCCATCTTTTGTCACGCAGCCGTCTGCGATCAGTTTTTGCGCCGCCGAACGGGTGATTTCCGCCGCTTCCGACACAAAAATATCCATGCGCACTCCGCCGTTTTCACAGCTAACAATCATTTCGTTTTCTCCTTATTGTATTCCGAAAAAATCAAATAAAAGGCAAGCATAAAAGCTCCGATCACCACAAAGCAATCTGCCACATTGAAAATCGGAAAGTCAATCAGCCGAAAATCAATAAAGTCCACCACATAACCACGGAAAATCCGGTCCGCAAAATTACCCAGTGCGCCACCAACCAACAACAATAAAGAAACGTTTAGCCATTTATTTTGCGGGCGGTAGCGAACCATATAATACCCTGTGCCAACCAAAACCAGAACGGTAATGAAAACAAAAAACCAGATCTGATTCTGCAGAATACCAAATGCCGCACCACGATTTTCACAGTAAGTCAAATGGAGCACACCATCAAACAGCGCTACCGTATCCACTTTTGTAAGCGTTTCCAGCACCAACCATTTGGAAAGCTGGTCGATCAAAAGCAACACGCCAATCCCGACAAAAAATAATCCTAACAACGGTGCTCCTCCTCAAAACTATTTACAATAAGACGGCAGCCACGACAAAAATGTCGGACTGCCGGCGTTTTAATCCTTAACAATCGATGCAATAAACACGATTGGCTCTGTTCCGGTATTTTTCAGGCTATGCCCCGAACCGCTCGGAGTTATCGTCAACATGCCGGGGGCAATCTCTATTTCCTTTCCGTTGTCGCTGTAGATACCCTGACCGGACAAGAAATAGTAGGTCTCACTTTCCCCGCTATGCATATGATAGTGAAGCGTTGCGTTTGGTTCAAGTGTTGCCAACGCATACAAACGCTGATTTTCCGGACGGTCTTCTTTCGGCATCAAATGACACAAGTGCAGCTTTCCTCCTGTCGGGTCCGGCTGTCTTGTCTCAACTTCCATACTTTCTGCTTTGTATATCATAACGACTCCTCACTTTATTCACAAATTATTGAAGCTGTGCTGCACAGCGATCACAAATAGTTTCGTGACCCTCCACTGTTCCGACCGTTTCACTCACCATCCAGCAACGCTCACATTTCTTGCCGCTGGCCTCGGTTACTTTTACCTTGACGCCGCTTTCACCGCTGTATGCATCCTCTGTTGCTGCCTCAAGTGATTTGATCTCAACATTAGAAACAATGAAATACGTTGCAAGGTCTGCCTCAACTGCACGCAAAAGGTCCGCCTTTTTGCCATCTGCGTATACTGTAACCTTTGCGCCCAGGGAATGACCAATAACCTTATTGGTACGGGCGATTTCAAGTTCTTTGGAAACATCCGCTTTCACTGCGATGATTTCTTCCCACTTCGCTTCGAGTGCCTCATCGATATCCTCTTTATTCACCGCAGGCATTGAATTGAAAATAACACTTCTTGCATCGCTGTCTTTTGTATGCGGCATGAACTGCCAGATTTCCTCCGAAGTATAGCAAAGAATCGGAGCAATCATTCGGCACAGTGCATCTAAAATCTGATACATAACCGTCTGTGCACTGCGACGAAGTTGGCTGTCTGCTTTCTGCGTGTAGAGTCTGTCTTTAATAACATCCAAATAGAAGTTACTCATATCAACCACACAGAAGTTATGAATTGCATGATAAATGGTATGGAACTCATAATTTCTATAGCTTTCGCATACCTTTTCGATCAGCTTGGAAAGACGAAGCATTGCAAAGCGGTCAATCTCAGGCATATCCTCTCTTTTTACCATGTCGGTATCCGGGTTAAAGTCGTGGATGTTACCTAAAATATAACGTGCTGTATTACGGATTTTTCTGTATGCTTCGGACATCTGCTTCAAGATTTCTGTAGAAATACGCATATCCGTTTTATAGTCAGCAGAAACAACCCACAATCTCAAAATATCTGCGCCATACTGATCAATGATATCATGCGGGCTAACACCGTTGCCCTTGGACTTAGACATTTTATCGCCCTCAGCATCAACAATCATGCCGTGCGTAATGACCTGCTTATACGGCGCCGTACCTTTGGTGGCAATGGCTGTTAAAAGCGACGACTGGAACCATCCTCGATACTGGTCGTTACCCTCTAAATAAACATCCGCCGGGAAACGCAGACCTTCTTTGACTTCCAGTACTGCTGTATGGGAAGAACCGGAATCAAACCAAACATCCATAATATCTTTTTCTTTGGTAAACTCCGTGCAACCGCACTCACATTTTGTTCCCGCCGGCAGAATATCCTTTGCATCGGTTTCATACCAGGCGCTGGAACCTTTTTTGCGGAACAAATCAGCAATTGCCTGAATGGTTTCATCATTGATCAATTCTTTTCCGCAGTCTTTACAATAGAAAATCGGAATCGGCACACCCCAGGTTCTCTGGCGGGAAATACACCAGTCGCTTCGATCGCTGACCATTGCGGAAATTCTGTCTTCGCCCCATTTCGGCAGCCAATTGACTTCCTTAATTGCGGCGAGTGCATCTTCCTTAATATCATCCACCGATGCGAACCACTGCTCCGTTGCACGGAATACGATCGGCTCGTGGCATCTCCAACAATGCGGATATTGGTGGATAATCTCGTTTTCTGCATAAAGAGCGCCAAGCTCTTTTAATTTTTCTAAAATTTTAGCATTGGATTTTTCATAATACAAACCACTGAATTCACCGGCAAGCTCGTTTAAATATCCCTTATCATCCACCGGAACGATAATCGGAATATCCTTATAGTTCTGGCAGGCAATGTAGTCTTCCACACCATGACCGGGTGCAGTGTGAACACAACCGGTGCCTGCATCTAAGGTGACATGGTCGCCCACGATGACCAAAGACTCTCTGTCAATAAAGGGGTGTGCGCATTTCATTAAATCAAGCGCACGGCCTTTAAACTCTGCAATCGTTTCATACTCTGTGATTCCGCCGACCTGCATGACTCCGTCAACCAACTCACTTGCAATCACAAAGACACCATCAGCAGTTTTAACCAGACTGTAATCGTAGTCGGGGTTGACTGCGATGGCAACGTTGCCCGGAAGCGTCCAGGTGGTCGTTGTCCAGATGACAAAATAGATATTGTCAAGGCTTTCGCCGACATTTGCAAACACTCCGTTATCTTGCGTCACACGGAATTTAACATAGATGGAATTGGTCTTATCCTCTTCGTATTCGATTTCAGCTTCTGCCAATGCCGTTTCACAATCAGGGCACCAATAAATCGGCTTTAATCCTTTATAAATCAAACCCTTTTTCGCCATTTCCCCGAAAATTTCAATCTGCTTTGCCTCAAATTCCGGTGCGAGCGTCAGGTAGGAATCATCCCAATCACCCAAAGACCCTAAACGCTTAATCTGATTTTTCTGGTTTTCCACATAGCTAAGCGCAAAGTCCTTACATACCTCACGGAACTTAACAATGCCAACTTCATTTCTGTTAATACCAAGCTTTTTAATTGCCTGGCGTTCAATCGGCAGACCGTGAGTATCCCAGCCGTGAATATATGGCGCTTTAAAACCATCCATATTCTTAAATCTGGTGATAATATCCTTCAAGGTCTTGTTAAGTGCATGACCCATATGCATATCGCCGTTCGCATACGGCGGTCCGTCATGCAGGATAAAGAGGGGTTTCCCCTCATTTTTCTCCATTAAGGTATGATACAGGTCCTCATCCTGCCATTTTTTCAAAATTTCCGGCTCACGAGTCGGCAGATTCGCACGCATTGGGAATTCTGTCTTCGGCAGATTTAAGGTATTTGAGTAATCAACTGACATCTAAGTTCTCTCCTTTAATTGGTTCTCATTCAACAAATAGCGACTTACAGTTCGTCGTCTTTAAATACATCGTAATACGCTCCGGAAGCAAAGCTTGCTTCACCATTTTCATCAATATTGAGCACAACTTCCGTCTCCTTGGAAAAGTCAGGCATTGGGGGTTCCGGCTCGTTGCTTTCTTCTGCCGGCTCCTGGGAAGGAGCTTCTTGTACCTTTTCCTTTGCCATTTCTTTTTCACGCATCATTTCTTCCACAAATGGATTCACCTGCGCACTGCGGGTTGACTGTGCCACGGGAATTTTTTCAGACAAGGGAACACGATCTTCGCCTTCCTGCTTATGCACCGGCGGTTTTTCCGGCATTTTCACCTTTTCCGCCCCCGGGATATCCACCCACTCCGGCTCTTTCATCTCTGTCATCTTCGGAACCGGAATCGTATCCGCAAACTTGTCGTAGTTTTCCTCCGTTTTTGGAATCGGGGCTGTATGCGATACTCCATCAACCAACACCGGATCAACCTTCACTCGCTCAATGGTTTTAATTTCAACCCGAGGCATTTCATCTAACAGCTTAATATTTGTTTCTAAGATAGAGCGCATACGGGCACGATAGTTGTCCACCTCGCCCTGCAATGCTAAATATGTGCTTTCAAGCTCAGCGATCGCCTTATCTGCACCGGCGATTGCCTCGTTGGCACGAGTCTGCGCTTCTCTTGTGATATTCTCCGCTCTTTGATATGCATTTCGTTTAATATCCTCAGCGCTGCGCTGCGCTGCCAAAATCGCATTCTGCATTGTTTCTTCCATTCCACGATAATTGCCGATGGTTTCTGTCAGCATTGCATTTTTTTCTTTTAAAGATGCATTCTCTCGGTACAACTTTTCATAATCATTGACAAGCAATTGCAGAAATTCTTCCACCTCATCAATATCATATCCACGAAAGGCTTTTCCAAACTCTTTGTTTTCAATATCTACCGGTGTGAGCATGTTTGTTCCCCCTTCAAATATATTGTTCCACTACAATCCATATTCTGTCTTTTTTTGATTTCCCGCCGACAGATGAAAGCTGCATTCGGCCAAAGCCACGTACGGAAAAGACATCGCCCTGGCTGACTGCATACGAAGGATTTTCCTCTATGGTCCAATTCACCTGTACCGCCCCCGCAGCAATCATCTTCTGGACTTTCGCTCTCGCTTTTCCCGTCGCCATACTAAGCACCGCATCCAGTCGAAGAGAAGAAACCGTTCCGCCGATTTCTTTTTTCTCTTTCGGTCCGACAGAAAACGTTCCTACATCAACCACCTCTGCGGTCACACCAACACGTCCTACCCGAGTCAGATTCATCGCAATAAACTCTCCGATAGAATTCAGGCAAAAAAGAACTGCGCCGGCATCATGCGGAAAAATATCTCCCAAAAGACTTCGTTCAATTCCCAAACCCAGAACAGAGCCCAAGACTGCACGGTGCCCCAAAGGCTCCGGCGCATTGATTTTGACGGCGGATATGGGAAAAAGAGCCTCTCCGGGCTCTTGAAAATCAGGAAATAGACCGATGAGATTTCGCTCTGTGTCTTCTGCCCCTCCCCAGATCATCGTCCGGACAAAAGGAGAAACATTTCCAAAGTTCTCAAACACCACACGTTCATGACGGCTGATAAACTTGGTAAACTGCGGCGACTTGTATTTTTCTACCGCCCGGGCACAATCCTCTGTTTTTTTTAAAAGCAATCGGTCTTCTTCCGTCAGTTTATGAAAACTTAACATTCGGCTTAATAGGACCAGGGAAAACCTTTTTTCAGTTCATCTTGAAAATCGCCCATAATGCCTACGTTATACGGAGCGATCAGGAAGATGCCGTTTGCCACCTTCTGAATGTTGCCATCTACACCGTAAACAACACCGGATAAGAAATCTACCACACGGCGAGATACTTCTTTTTCCAGGTTTTCCAAGTTGATGACAACCGGTTTTTTGCTCTTTAAGTGGTCAGCGATATCCTTTGCGTCCTCGAAGCTCTGGAGCTGAATAACAACAACCTTCATCTGGGTGGTTGCGTGAATATTCACTACCTTGCCTCTTTTTCCTGCCGGAATCACCGGCTCCTCTTCTTCAGCGGAAGTCTCCGTAAAGAACTCCTCTTCTTCGTAATCTTCCTCCGAAATACCAATCCATTTCATCATTTTGCTCATAGCGCCCATAACATTTCCTCCTTTATCTCATTTGCAATATTAACAAAATTAAATAAACAGTGCCGTCCCGACACGTATGATTGTCGCACCTTCTTCTATTGCATCTGCAAAATCACGACTCATACCCATCGATAAAATATCTATATTACTATTATCGTATTTTTTCGACTGTATGTCAACAAATAATTCTCTCAACTGAGAAAAATATTTGCGGTTTTCACCTTTTTTCTCGGGAAGCGGAGCTATCGTCATAAGACCTCTGACGCAAAGGTTGGAAAAACCAGAAATTTGTTCCAAAAATCGTTCGGTTTCTTCCGGCCGAATTCCAAACTTGCTCGCCTCTCCGGCAACATTAACTTCAATCAGAATATCCACGATTCTTCCTTTGGCTGCCGCCCTTCGATTGATTTCTTCTGCTAAATGGACACTTTCCACCGAGTGAATCAGCGAGACCTTGTCAATAATGAATTTCACTTTATTCGTCTGCAAATGTCCGATCAGGTGCCAATCCGGGCTATCGCCAAGCACTTCATATTTTTCCAAAAGCGACTGCACACGGTTTTCCCCCAGCGTTACAATGCCGGCATCAAGTACCTCTTGTGCCGCCACAGCATCGACGGTTTTTGTTACGGCGCACAACGTAATTTCCTCTGTGTTCCGGCCACTCCTTAAGGCCGCCTCGGCCATTTCCTCCTGCACCCGTTTAATATTGTCCCGAATCAATGTATCCACCTCTTTTTTGTGCTCTGATCCCGCATCCCCTACTGCACAAATGCGCCTTCTTCAAACTTCGCCGCAGTAACAACGATTTCATCATAAAGCTTTAAGGGGCGTTTGTCATTTGCAGAGGTCACAATCGCAATATCCTGTGTATTATATAAAATGTTAACCGGTAAAAAGCGCATGACGCCATCACGTTTTGCATACACACCCACAACTCCATCCTTCGTATGAAGTGCAGAAACGCTGATGCGATAGCCGCTGTATCGGCGCAGAATAAAATCAACATTTACGGTTCGTTTTTCCAAAAGATTTTCCAAATATTTGTTGCATTCACAAATGACCGTTACCTGTCCGTTTTCCTCTTCGCTGATAAAACTGACCTTTGCGTCTACCACGTCTGTAGAAAGCTCATTAAAGCGCAAGGAAACCTGTTTTCCTTTCTTTAGTTCCGCTACCTTTTTTGTTGGAACATTCACTGCAATATAGTACCTGAAATTATCGACAATCTTACAAGAAAGCAATTCGTCGTTTTCTCGCACCGTTTCCATGTTTTTACGGTCAAGCTCCTCAAACTCTGCCACTTTTGACGGGAGGAGAGACTCCATGTTTTCCGGTGTAACCAGGCTTT
>JAZSOJ010000127.1:0-2844 GCA_045536855.1 Clostridia bacterium
TAACGGAACAACCGTCCGTAGCACTTCAGTATAACTTATCCGAGGGTTATCCGCGCCTGAGGGAGCAACTTTCCGAGCGTATGGAGAAAAAGTTCGGTATCGATATGTCGAAAAATGAGCTGATTGTTGTCAGCGGTTCGCAGCAGGGAGCAGACCTCACGACCAAAGCATTGGTGAATGAAGATGACGGCGTCATCTGCGAAGAGCCGAGCTTTATCGGCTGTTTAAATACCTTCCGTACATATAAAGCAAAGCTTTACGGTGTGAAAATGAACGATGACGGCATGGATATGGAGATGCTCGAGGAGACGCTTAAAAACAATAAGAATATTAAGCTGATTTATACCATCCCGACCTTCCAGAATCCGTCGGGCAAGACGACCAGTTTAGCAGTCCGTAAAAAAATGCTTGAGCTGGCGGTCAAATATAATGTCGTTATTTATGAGGATAATCCGTATGGTGAACTTCGGTTTTCCGGCGAGGAGGTCCCAACCATTAAGTCGCTCGATACCACGGGTCACGTCATCTATGCCGGCTCATTTTCCAAGGTGTTCTCACCCGGTTTGCGCCTTGCATATTTGGTGTTCGACAAGGGCATTATGGAAAAAATTGTTGTCGGAAAGCAGGCAACGGATGTACATACCAATGTGTTCTCGCAGATGATTGCAAGTTATTATTTGGAGCACTATGACTTAGATGCCCAAATTGAAAAAATCCGTCTTTTGTATAAGCACCGTGGCGAATGGATGCTCGAGTGCATGGATCAATATTTCCCGAAAACAGCGAGCTGGACAAAACCCGAGGGCGGTATCTTTATTTGGGTAACCTTGCCGGAGGGAATTGATACACAAAAACTTTTGTCTGAGGCAATTGAAAAGAAAGTGGCATTTGTGCCCGGCGTTGCATTTATGACCGATATCAATCAGCCGACGAGCGCTTTGCGCCTGAACTTTTCGACAATGCCGGACGATAAGATTGAGCAGGGCATCCGTATTTTAGGCGAGCTTTTGGCAGAAAAATTAGGCTGAGGAGGAGAACCATGGATCAGGAAAAAAAGACAATATTCTCTGCGGTGCAGCCGTCAGGAGAAATTACATTGGGAAACTATCTGGGCGCAATTAAAAACTGGGTTGCGCTTCAGGAGGAATATAACTGCATTTATTCCATCGTGGATATGCACGCAATTACCGTGCGTCAAACACCGGCAGAACTCAGAAAACGCAGCTTGGAACTTTTAATGCAGTATATTGCCTGCGGCATTGACCCGGAAAAGGCGATTCTGTTTATTCAGTCGCACGTGCCGGCACACGCGCAGATGGCGTGGGTACTGTCTTGTAATACGCAGATGGGAGAGCTTTCCCGCATGACGCAGTTTAAGGACAAGTCGAAAAAGCATGCCGAAGACATCAATGCGGGCCTTTTTACCTACCCGGTGTTAATGGCGGCAGATATTTTGGTGTACAAGGCAGATTTGGTGCCGGTAGGACACGACCAGCTCCAGCACTTAGAGCTTGCACGTGATATTGCGAACCGCTTTAACTACCACTACGGTGATGTGCTGACCGTGCCGGAAGCATATATTCCGAAGACGGGCGCAAGGGTTATGAGCCTGCAGGCGCCGGAAAACAAAATGTCCAAGTCCGACCCGAATCCGAACGGATTTATTAAGCTTTTAGAGACCCGTGATGATACCATCCGTAAGTTTAAGCGGGCGGTGACCGATTCGGATAACGAGGTCAGAAAGAGCCCCGATAAGCCGGGTATTTCCAACCTTTTGGATATTTACTGTGCCGTAACCGGAAAGACTGTAGCCGAGGCGGAAGCGGAGTTTGCCGGCAAAGGCTATGGCGACTTTAAGCTTGCGGTTGGTGAAACCGTTGCAGATAGCTTAGCTCCGATTCGTGAGCGTTACGAAGCGCTTGCAAAGGACAAGGCATATGTGGAATCTATCTATAAAAACGGCGCAGAGCAGGCAAACTATATTGCCCGCAAGGTGCTTTCAAAGGTGTATAAAAAAGTAGGATTTATCGTTTGATGAACCTCGGAGAAAATTATGAGTAAAGAACGAATTGCCTGGATTGATACAGCAAAGGGTATCGCAATGTTTCTGGTGGTGCTCGGGCATAACCCGCTCCCCACACTCGGTGTTCAACTGTTATATGGTTTGAATGTGCCGATTTTTTTCCTGATGTCCGGCTATACGTTCCGGACAGAGAAATTCTCTTCGCTGTTTGCGCTCGTGAAAAAACTTGCAAAGCGAATTTTGATTCCGTATGTGGGGATGAATTTCTTGGCGTTTTTTGTGTACCATTGGGCGAGGGGAATGTCAATTACGCCGGAGAGTATCCATTACTTGATTGGCGGAATGGTCTACGGAGAAGGCATCCGTGGTGCGCTGATGTTTAATCAGCCGCTGTGGTTTTTGCCCTGCATTTTTGTCGTGCAGGTTTTATGGTTTTTGCTTGATCGATATGCCAAAAAGACAAAGGCTTTATGGGTGCTTTTATCCTCAATCGTTGGCTATTTCATACCGGCATTTTTGTCGGTGCGTCTGCCCTGGGGAATGGATGTGGCGCTGACAGGTCTTGCCTTCTTTTCTTTGGGCCGGTTCATTTCAAAAGAAAAGGTGCACAAGACGTTTTTCGTTATCCCATCAGCCATCGGCTTTGTCCTCATGCTGGGAATCAACATCGGTTTTAATTTCTTAAACCAGACGATGATGCCGTATGCTAATATGAATGTCGATATGAATGCGATGGTGTTCGGAAACTATTTTTTGTTTTATATCTGCGGACTGAGCGGATGCGTTGCCATTATTTATCTGGCAAAACTGTTATCCTTTTC
>JAZSOJ010000115.1:0-10823 GCA_045536855.1 Clostridia bacterium
TTGTCTTCCCTAAGACCGCTTGGCCTCCGACTTGAATATTATGTCGCAAGCGTGGTAAAGACCTATCGTGAGGCGATCGATTCCTACCTTGACAATCCCGAAAAGTATGTATTTAAGGAAAAATGGAATGAAGAGCTTTCAAAGGTAAGCAATCGCCACTACACCACAGGCTTTTATTTGGGAAAACCCGAAAGTAATGCGCAGGTGTATGGCTCGTCTGCCTATATCCGCACCTATGAAGTGGTCGGCATGGTGGTGGGTTATGACGAAGAAACCGGCGAAACGCTCATTGAACAACGAAATCGTTTTTTTGCGGGTGACACATTAGAAATCGTTCCGCCGGTTGGAGATTTTATTACCTATACGGCTACACATATGAAAAACGAGGACGGAGAGGAGATTGACTCCTGCCCGCACGCACAGCAAATCATCCGCCTAAAGCTTCCCGAGCACTACCCTGTTCGGACGCTCATCCGAAAAGTGCGGGAATCGAACTAATACCAGGAGGAACTTTTATGGGACTTTTTAACACAAACTATGCAACCCCGGGCAAAGGACTGACTAAAGAAGAGGCTGAAAAGCGCAGCTATTTTGATATTTTAGGCAGAAAGTTCTGGAAGATGATGGAGCTGAATCTGCTCTATATCCTTTGCAACATCATTTTTTTCGGTGCGGCACTCTTGTTTGCTCTGCCGTATCTTTATGGTGAAAATGCCGTTCTTTATGCAGAAGCGGTCATTAACTCCAAGGCGCTCCTGCCGATTCTGCCTTTTGTGCCGTTTATGCTGACGGGACCTTTTACCGCAGGACTGACCTACGTCATTCGCAATTACTCCCGTCAAGAGCACGCATTTTTGTGCTCAGACTTCTTTGAACACGCAAAGAAAAATTGGAAGCAGGCTCTTTTGATGAGTTTTCTGCAAACGACCATAATTTATCTCTTTATTACGGCATTCTTCTTTTACCGTAATTTCTTTATCGTAAACGGGATTAACATTGGAATTTTATATGGACTTGCACTTTTTTTCGGAGCCGTTCTCTTTTGTGCAAGTTTTTACCTGTATCCATTGATGATTACATTCCAGATGAAATTCAGAGAAATCATCAAAACATCATTCCTCTTGGGACTCGCAAAATTGCCGCAGAATATACTGATTCTGATTGTGATCATCGGCGTTCACGTGTTGCTTTTATATTACTATCCCCTACTTTGGCTTGTGCTGATGGGGCTGATTTTGATTGCATGGTCTTCCTATACGATGAACTATTATGTATGGAATGTCATCAATAAGTATCTGATGCCAAAAGAGGAAGAGAAAAAAGGCGAAACGTTGTTTGAAGATGCAAACATAAAATAAAAATTATAAATATGATACCGTAAAACAATCGGTATGAATAAATATGAGGAGGATAAAGGTATGAAAATTACCAGGGAAGAGGTTTTACACGTAGCAAAGCTTGCTCGTCTCAACCTGACAGAAGAAGAAACCACACGACTGATGGAAGATATGGGAAGTATTATCGGTTTTGCCGATAAGCTCAACGAACTCGACACCGAAGGTGTTGTTCCGACGGCGCACGCAATTCCGATGCAGAATGCGTTCCGTGCAGATGAAATTGCCGAATCTTTCCCGAGAGAAGACATCTTAAAGAATGCACCTGACTCGGACGGCGAAGGCTTTTTGATTCCTAAGGTTGTTGAATAATAAATTTACGAATTAAAAGAGGTGACAAAATTGGATTTATATACATTAACAGCGCACGAAATTCGTGACATGATTAAAGAAAAAAAGATTTCTTCCAAAGAAGCAACTCAGTCTGCATTAGACCGCATTGCGCAAGTAGAAGACAAGGTGGAAAGCTTTGTTACTGTATTAGGCGATGAAGCTCTTGTCCAGGCTGAAAAAATCGATGCAAAAATTGCCGCAGGAGAAGAAGTCGGCGCCCTTGCCGGCGTTCCAATGGCATTAAAGGACAATATGTGTACGAAAGATGTACTGACGACCTGTTCTTCCAAAATGCTTTACAACTTCAAGCCTCCGTACAATGCAACCGTAACCGAAAAGCTTGCCGGTGCTGATACCGTGCTTTTGGGTAAGGTCAATATGGATGAGTTTGCGATGGGTTCCTCCACCGAAAATTCCTACTTTAAGAAAACAAAAAATCCTTATGATATTACCAAGGTTCCGGGCGGTTCCTCCGGCGGTAGTGCGGCAAGCGTTTCTGCTGATGAGGCGTTCTTTACCCTCGGCTCCGACACCGGCGGTTCGATTCGTCAGCCTGCCGCTCTTTGTGGTTGCGTTGGCTTAAAGCCAACCTACGGCTCCGTTTCCCGCTATGGTTTGATTGCGTTTGCATCCTCTTTAGACCAGATTGGTCCGATGACCAAGGATGTTAAAGACTGCGCGATGGTATTAGACCAGATTGCAGGGTATGACGCAAAGGACTCCACCAGCGTTAATATCAAGCATCCGAATTTTGAAGCAGCTCTCTCCGGCGATATCAGGGGCCTTAAAATCGGTGTTCCGCAGGAATATTTCGGCCAGGGTATCAACGAAGAGGTTACCGCAGCAATCCACGCTGCACTTTCCAATATGAAAGCGGAAGGCGCAGACTTTTCTGATATGAGTCTTCCTCTCAATGAGTATGCGCTTCCTGCATACTACATGATTTCCTCTGCAGAGGCAAGCTCCAACCTTGCCCGTTTTGACGGTGTAAAATACGGATACCGTGCAGAGAACTTTAATGATTTAATCGACCTTTACTGCCAGACCAGAAGCGAAGGTTTCGGTGCAGAAGTAAAACGTCGTATTATGATTGGTACTTATGCATTATCCTCCGGTTACTATGATGCGTACTACAAAAAAGCACAGCAGGTTCGTACCATGATTATGAATGATTTTGGCAAGGCGTTTGAAAGCTATGATGTCTTGGTAACACCTGCCTCCCCGACCACTGCATTCGGCATCGGAGAAAAAACCTCCGACCCGCTCGAGATGTATATGGCGGATATTTGTACAGTATCCGTTAACATCGGCGGTCTGCCGGCAATCGTCATTCCCTGCGGATATGACAAAAACGGTCTGCCGATCGGTATTCAGATTATCGGTAAGCCTTTCGACGAGGCAACCGTGTTAAATGCCGCTTATGCACTCGAGAAAACCATCACCAAAGTGAAACCGAATCTGTAAGGGAGGACACACGAAATGAAATACGAGACAGTCATCGGACTTGAAGTCCATGCAGAGCTTTCGACGAAAACTAAAATCTTCTGCAGTTGTAAAAATGAATTTGGCGGCGAGCCGAACACCCGTTGCTGCCCGGTTTGTACCGGTATGCCGGGAACGCTCCCCGTTCTTAACAAGGCGGTTGTTGACTATGCCATCAAAGCAGGTCTTGCAACCAACTGCTCCATTACCAAATACGGAAAGCAGGACAGAAAGAACTACTTCTACCCTGACCTTCCGAAAGCATATCAGATTTCGCAGTTTGACCTGCCACTCTGCCAGAACGGCTACATCGACATTGAGGTTGATGGCGAAACCAGACGCATCGGTATCACCCGTATCCATATCGAAGAGGATGCCGGAAAGCTGATTCACGATGATTACGGCAACGAGTCCATGGCAGACTACAACCGTTGCGGTGTTCCGCTCATTGAGATCGTATCCGAGCCGGATATGCGTTCTCCGGAAGAGGCACGCATTTACCTCGAAACCTTAAAATCCATTTTGGAATACACCGAGGTTTCCGACTGTAAAATGCAGGAAGGCTCTCTTCGTTGCGACGTAAACCTGTCTCTGCGCCCGGTTGGTCAGAAAGAGTTTGGCACCCGTTGTGAAATGAAGAATGTAAACTCCTTCCGTGCCGCTGTTCGTGCAATGGAATACGAGCAAAAACGTCAGGCAGAAATCTTAGATGCCGGCGGTGTTGTGGAACAGGAAACCCGTCGTTGGGATGATGTCAAAGGCATCAGCACCCCGATGAGAAGCAAAGAGGATGCGCAGGACTACCGCTATTTCCCGGAACCGGACTTAGTTCCGATTGTGGTTTCTGATGAATGGGTAGAAGAAATCAGACAGACCATTCCCGAGCTTCCCGAGCAGCGAAAGGCTCGCTACATCGGCGAGTATGGTCTGCCGGAATATGATGCGTTTATCCTGACCTCTTCGAAAAAGATGGCAGACTTCTTTGACGGTGCCGTTTCTTGCGGCGCAACGCCGAAAGCAGTCAGCAACTGGCTGATGGGCGACATCTCAAAGATTTTGAATGATAAAGAATTGGAGCCGGCAGACATCCCGTTCACGCCGGAACAGCTTGCGAAAATGATTTCCCTGATTGAAAAAGGAACCATCTCCAACAGTGCAGCGAAAAAGGTTCTCGATGCGATGTTTGCTGAGCCTGCCGACCCGGAAACTTTGGTTGAAAAGCTGGGACTGGCGCAGGTTTCCGACGAGGGCGCAATCCTTGCCATGATTAACGACGTCCTTTCGCAGAACCCGCAGTCGATTGCAGACTACAAAGCAGGTAAAGATAAAGCGATGGGCTTCTTGGTCGGTCAGGTCATGCGTGTTTCCAAGGGCAAAGCAAACCCGCAGATGATTAACAAGCTCTTAAAAGATGCTTTAGACAAAGCGTAAATAAAACTAACATGCGGTGTGGCGTTGCCGCACCGCTTTTTTTCACAGGTGAGCAGAATGCATATCAAAGAAATTTATAAAGCGATTTATCGGAAACTTGACACGCTTACCCCGCTCCCGTTCGATTGCGGTAAATTGTGCGGCAAACTCTGTTGCCAGCCAAGCGAGGAGGATGAGGTCGGTATGTACCTCTTCCCAGGCGAAGAGGCTCTTTTTGAGGGAATAGACGGCTTTCGTATTTTAGACTCCGAGTTTACATACAAAGAGGGGAAAAATGCCAAGCTGATTTGCTGTACCCGCCCTTGCGAGCGCAGTTTCCGGCCTCTGTCCTGCCGGATTTTTCCTTTCATTCCTTATTTCAGGCATAAAAGTCCGGTGCGTATCATATTGGACCCGAGAGCTACCATATGCCCTTTAACGCATCCCGAGGCCTCGCCTTACATTGAGCGTGAATTCAAACGGGAAGTAACTCATGCTTTTCGATTGCTCAGCTGTTTTTCCGAAATTGCCGATTTTTTAGATGCACTAACTGATATTTTAGATGATTATAACAAGTTAAGGGGACATGACTATGCTCAGTGAAACCATTGCCGCCGTTGCCACGCCACACGGGGTTGGAGGAATTTCCGTCATCCGAATCAGCGGACCGGAGGCTTTTTCTGTCTGCGATAGAATTTTTAAAAATCCAAAAAGGAAAACACTTGCACAGGCAAAAAGCCACACCATTTTATACGGACATATTAAATTTGGCGGAAAAACGATTGACGAAGTACTCGTTTCTGTTTTGCGTGCACCCCACACCTTTACCGGCGAAGATACCGTCGAAATCAACTGTCATGGCGGAATCACGGTCACGAATGCTGTCCTTGGTGCCGTTTTGGCGAGCGGTGCGGTGTTAGCCAGCCCGGGCGAATTTACCAAGCGAGCATTCTTAAACGGCCGTTTGGATTTGTCACAAGCCGAGGCGGTCATTGATTTGATTAACGCCCCCTCTTCTCTCGCTCTCGATACGGCAACTCATCAGCTCGAAGGAAATATCTCACGAAAAATTTCCCTTTTGCGTGACAGGCTTTTAAATATCATGGCACAGATTGATGTCTGTGCTGACTACCCCGAGGAAGAAATCGATGAGCTGGGCGAGACACAGCTTGCAGATGATTTAAGTGATATCCTGAATGAAACAAATGCACTTTTATTATCCGCCGAACGAGGAACCTTCATCCGTGACGGACTCAACACCGTCATCATCGGTCAGCCGAATGTCGGAAAATCCTCCCTTCTAAATGCCTTAGCGGATAAAGAACGTGCGATTGTTACCGATATTGCCGGAACCACCCGTGATGTCATTGAAGAACGCATCAACTTAGCCGGCATCTCTCTCAATGTTTTCGATACCGCAGGTATTCGCAACACGAATAATCCGGTGGAATCTCTCGGCATCATTAAGGCTGAAGAATATCTTAAAAAGGCCGATTTGGTTTTGTTTTTAATTGATGCACAAACCGGTACTTGCGAAGAAGACTTTAAGATTGCTGAAAAACTCACCGGAAAAAAAGTCATTTTGGTCATCAATAAAACCGATTTGGAAGCAACCCCCGCTCTTTGCGGTCTTGACGAACACTTCCCCACCGTACGCATTTCTGCAAAAACCGGCGAAGGAACAGAACTTTTAGCCGAGATGATTTCTTCCATGTTCTGTTTAGGAGAAATCGCAGCCGATGACAGCGTCACCATCACCAATTTGCGCCACAAGCAGGCACTTTTTTCGGCGAAAAAATATCTTTCAGCCGCAATTGCTTCTATTGGCACCGTGCCCTTTGACCTTTTGGGAATTGATATTACCAATGCGATTTCTGCATTTGGCGAGATTACCGGTCAAACCGTTTCCGAGGAAATCGTAGACCGCATTTTCTCCCGCTTTTGTTTGGGAAAGTAATATCATCTTTGTTTCGGCAATACACTGATATTGGATCAATATCTATGAATTGCAAAGGAGGAACTCATTTGTCAGGAGTCAAAAAGCAATCCTTTTTAAGAGGAACCGCCATTTTAGTGGCGGCAAATTTTCTGGTAAAAATTATCGGCGCCGTCTTTAAGATTCCTCTTGCGCACATCCTGGAAGAAGAAGGAATGGCGCTTTTTTCCAGCGCATATAACTTTTACGCTATTTTATTTGTAATCGCTACCGCCGGACTTCCCGTTGCTGTTTCCAAAATGGTTTCAGAAAGCGTGGCGAAGCAAAGCGAAGGTGAAGCCCGGCGTATTTTTTATGCCGCTCTCTCACTTTTGACCGTCATTGGTCTTTTGGGTGCTTTCGTCCTTTTCTTCTGTGCGGGACTTTTAGCAAAAAGTGTCGGTTCAGAAAATTCCACGCTTGGAATTATGTGCGTTGCCCCGGCGATTTTCTTTATCTCTGTATTATCCGCTTTTCGTGGATATTTTCAGGGGCGCTCGAACATGACACCAACCGCTGTTTCCGAAGTGGCAGAAGCCATCGGAAAACTCGTCATTGGTCTTGCACTTGCCTCGTTACTCCTGCCGACCGGAATTATTAATTCCGCTTCCGGTGCGGTTTTAGGCGTCACCGGAGGTGCGCTCTTAGGATGTCTTTCTATGGTTATGATTTATCTGATTGACAAAAGGAAAATGCAGGTCATTCCGCTGCCAAGCAGGGCGCCGATTCGCCCGATTCGGGAAATTATCTTTTCGCTTTTAGCAATTGCAATTCCCATCACATTGGGAGCGGCCGTTTCTTCCTTAACCAATCTGATTGACTTATTTACGATCAGGCATCGTCTGGCAGAAATCGTTGTTTCTCCACAGATGCACTCTACCTTATCCGGCTTTTACGCCCTGACTGCTGAAGATGCTGCTATTGGCATGCCTCTTTCAGAGAAAGCCGCCGAAATTCTTTACGGCGCATATTCCGGTTATGCTGTCCCCATGTTTAATTTGCCGCTGACCATTATAACAGCTCTTTCAATGTGTCTTGTCCCGGCAATTTCGGGCGCATTTGCTGTGTGTGACAAGAAAAAAGTACAGCATCTGACGGAAGTTTCCATTCGCATAACGACAATGTTTGCCCTGCCCTGCGCCGCCGGACTTTCGCTCCTTGCGGAACCGATTTTGGCCGTTGTCTATGATAACGCTCGTGCGCAAAGTACTTTGGGCATTCTCGGCTGGGCAGTACTGTTTGTCTGTCTGGTTTCCGTTACAACAGCAATTCTGCAAGCTTCCGGTCGAGTGATGCTCCCGGTAAAACATATGGCCATTGGCGGAATCATTAAAATCATTACTAACTTTTTCCTGATTCCGATCGACAGAATTAACATTGGAGGCGCACCGATATCAACCATTCTTTGCTACCTCGCCATAGCGGCCTTAAATCTCGCCTCTATTGCAAAAATTATTCGCCCGTCATTCTCTTTTGCGGATTATGTGTTAAAACCGATTTTGGCAACCTTTTTGATGGGATTTGCTGCTGTATTTGTCTATCAGATGACCGCAAGTGGATTAGGTGCGCCATCGCTTTCCGGTTTTTCAGGCTTTTTGCCTCAATCTGCACCCATCACTCCTTTGGCATCCGGCATACAACTGAAAACAGCGATCGCCCTTTTGGCGGCAATTTCATCCGGTGCGCTCGTCTACTTTGTGGTGCTATTATTGACAAAAACATTAAAAAAAGAGGACATTTCTACCATAACCAGACGAAGTTAGTGAAAAAATTAACCGAAAACACGATAAATTTCCCCATTTTTTCGGCGAAATAACTAAAAAAGCATATCATTTTTTGGGAATAGGTGAAAAAATTATGGATAAAAGAAAAAAAGACTATACTTTTAGCGATTTAATTGGTATAATAAAGGTGTTGCGTAGTGAGAATGGTTGCCCGTGGGATCGTGTTCAAACGCATGATTCTGTGAAAATGAATCTCATCGAGGAGGCTTATGAAGCTGTCGAAGCTTTAGACAGCGGAGATAAAGATTCTTTTGCCGATGAATTGGGTGATGTACTGCTTCAGGTCGTCTTCCATGCAAACATCGGAGAATCGGAAGGAACCTTTTCGATGAACGATGTTCTCAATCACGTTTGCAATAAAATGATTTCCCGTCATACACATATCTTCGGCACGGATAAAGCCGCAACACCCGAGGAAGTGCTCGACACCTGGGAAAAGAACAAGCAAAAGGAGAAAGGCAGCATTCTTGCCAGCCAGGATATGAGAAGTGTTTGTTCTTACCTCCCCGCTTTGATTCGTGCACAGAAAGTGTCCAAAAAGGCTGCTAAAACCGGCTTTGATTGGAACGATACGACGGATGTTCTCTCGCAACTCAAAAGCGAGATCTGCGAACTGGAAGAAGCAATCAAAGAAGGACATGCGGCACATATCGAAGACGAGTTGGGCGATGTATTGTTTACTGTGGTAAATGTTGCTCGTTTTGTAGATGTGAAAGCAGAAACCGCTTTAACAGGAGCAATACTTAAGTTTATTTCCCGCTTTGAAAACGTAGAATCTTTAGCAAGCGCGCAAAACAAGGAGCTTTCCGAGATGTCCGCAGAAGAACAGGACAAGCTTTGGAGAGCAGCAAAAAAAGCGCAGACTGATGGTGTGTAATATAGCAAAATTGCTATATCAATATTAATTTTATATACTTAGGAGGAATTGTGATGAATAAGACCGAATTAGTTGCTCTGTTGGCTGAAAAGGCTGACGTAACCAAGAAAGACGCTGAAAAAGTATTAGGCGCTTTCGTTGACGTTGTTGGCGCTTCTTTGAAGAAGGGCGACAAAATCCAGCTGGTTGGCTTCGGTACTTTTGAGGCTAGAAAACGTGCTGCAAGAACCGGTAAGAACCCGCAGACCAAAGCTACCATCAAAATCCCGGCTACCACTGTTCCGGCATTCAAAGCTGGTAAAGCTTTGAAAGACGTCGTTGCTGGCAAATAATTATCATAAACGACAATAAAAAGCACTTGTTTTCACAAGTGCTTTTTTGCTTTTTAAAACAAGAACGACATAGGGTGGTCTCAGCAAGAGAATTCCTATGCCGTTTTATTATCTCACATGATACTACTCATTTTTGGCTGTCAAATCATCAATCAGCCAGCCGGCTTCACTTTTAATTACGGTCAAATCACAATGTATTTCTTTTTCCTCTGCACCGGCTAAAATTTCATCAAAGTATTTTTCCATCATGATAATAGATTCTTTGATGGCAACACTTAAAATTTCTTCCTGTGACATTTCCGGTGTCACTTTTCCGCTGGAAAGCAATTCCATGCCGAGTTCTGTGCTCATCTCCGTAATCTTTTCCTGAGAAAAGGAGGCTTTCAAGCTATTTTCATCTACTATCCAAAGGGATACATTTGCAACATATTCTTCGCCTTCACCATTGATGCCTGTAATTTCATAATTCATGGTCGCCAACAGTTTATCCACTATCCGGCTGGCCAATGCTTCGAGATCTGCTTTGACGCTACTGAGTTGCTCCGGCACATCCCCGAGGCCCATAGCCATCATCATATTCTCTTTCAATTCTTCCATGTTGCCGATGCCAAGTTCGCTGAAATCCCCTTTTTCTGTGATACAAGTTTTCATTGTATCTGTATCAAACACCATCAGCGCATCCATAAACTTTGTGACAACCGCCTCTGTTGCATCCTCACCCGAAGTTTCTATGCTACATGCTGTAAACGACAGTAGCATTGCTATCGCAAGCAACATATAAAGCACACTTTTTTTCATCATTTTCACGACATTTTCCTCCTAACATCCCTTTGGGCCAATGCCCATCGCGCTCGTTTTTCTCGTGTTTTATTGAATCGTTTTCACTTGATATTGTGGCTCACAAGTGATATTTACTCCCAAGCGTCGAAATACCTTTTCGTCCACACCGGAGATAATCACGGAAGAATGTACCTCCAAACCACGAAGTTTATCCAGTTGTTCCATTGCCCGCTCTGCTTTTGGGTCCGTTGCCGCACAGATAGAAAGTGCAATCAGCGCCTCATCTGTATGCAGACGCGGATTACGGTTGCCCAAATGATCAACCTTAAGATGCTGAATCGGCGCTAAAACATCAGGCGAAATCAGATGTACCTCATCCTCAATACCCGCCAAAGTTTTAAGCGCATTTAAAAGCAGTGCAGAGGATGCACCAAGCAAATCCGACGTCTTTCCAGT
>JAZSOJ010000053.1:0-2664 GCA_045536855.1 Clostridia bacterium
TGGTTTGTCTTCCTAAGACCGCTTGGCCTCCGACTTCGACACCCGCAATCAAATCGGAGATAACGATATTCAGATAGGAACGGACGTTCGGATAGCGCCAGACTGTTCCGTAAACCGCGAAAAAGAAGCGGAAGACGGTCAAAAGCAGAGCCGTTTCTGCCAGAACGGTACAGTGTGCGACGAAGGAAGCGCGGAAGGTATGGGTCAGCTCCGCTGCACCGACGACCAGGATATAGGATGCAATCAAAGAGAGAAGATCTATCAAAAGAAGAATGATTTTGCGCTTGCCGAAGGTAAAAAAGTTTTTCTTGATATTTTCCTGAATATCTATATGCGGGATGCGGTTTTGAGAAGACGTATTTTTTTTCACAGTCGTTCCTCCGTGTTGGTGATGATGCCATTGTCTTTGGAATTGCTTTATACCGTGCGCACATTAAAAGCGAACGGTGGGTGTAAAAAACCCTAATTTCAGTGAAAAAACGCAAAAAAAGTTTAGAAAAGTTAACATATTTAATTTATTATATCATATTTTTGCGTTGAATGCAATAGATTTTGACAATTTTCTCGCAGGACGCGCTTTGGCGACAGTATAAGGGCTGCCTTTTAAAAAAGGATTGACAAAGAAATACCGAACATGGTATAATCTTTTCAGATGTGCTTTCTGCTTTAATTTTTGGCGATTTGATAAAGAAAAATCAACAAAAGAGGGAGTTCTATGCTCGATAGATATATCAAAACAAAAGCCTTTACTTATGTTTATTCGGGACTCATGCTTGCATATGCGGTCTTTTTCATCATCGTTGGCTGGGACGGCTATAGCTTTGATCTTGTGAGAATACAGGTCAATGATTTGATGTATGTCGGCATTCAAGGTCTCGTATTGATTGCCTCGGTGATGCTGGTCGTTTCCGCGCAGCTGAGTCATGCAATGCTTCCCGCAATGATCATTTCGGTCATTTCCTTGGCATGCTATGATTCTGCGGATAAATTCCTGTCCTTGCAGTTTTTGTGGGTGGCGCCTTTTGCGATATTTGCCTTTGCTTTCCATTTTATAAAGTATAGAAAGCCTTTTAAGATTGGCAGATCCTTTTGGGGCTTGTGTGCTGTCAGCATAGCTGTGACACTGGGAGGGCTCGGTTCTATATCCGCGTCCGATTATTTTGGCGGGGCAGCGCTCTTTTACGTGTTCGGACTTGGAATCGGTATGATTCTGTTTTATCTTCTGATCAAATCTCAAATGGGTGACGAGGAAAAGCAAAGCGTTGCGCGTATCATGTATATCGTCGGTATGCTGGCGGCGTTTTCCGTCCTTTGGGTTTATCTTTCAAATTGGGATATTTCTATTGGCAAAAAACGGCTTCTCGCTTTGCAGTTCGCTAATAACATCTCAACGCTCATCATGATGGCAATGCCCCTTGTCTTCTTTTATCCGCGGAGGAAAAAAAGATACCTTGACTATGTAGCTTTCCTCTTTATGTATGTGGCAATCCTGTGCTCCAGCTCGACCACGGGGTTCCTTCTCGGCACGGTTGAGGTGTTTGCTCTGCTGATTGTTCAGTTCTTTGTTTGCATGAAGGGAAAGGCTGCCATCATACCGAGAACGGTCTTTTTAGGAAGCTTGGTAGGGGCTTGTGCCCTTGTGTGGTATTTCCTGCCTGATTTAATGCATTTCACACGCTTGATGCACTGGACAGGATTAGGAAGCACGCGGGTGGAGATTGTTCAAGAGCTGATTCCAATGTTTATCCGTTTGGGGAAATCACGGATTGAATTGCTCGAACGCATGGTTCGCGACTTTTTTGCCAATCCGCTTTTCGGTGCAGGGCTTGGCAATACGGGGAACGTCGATCTCTACAATCCTGTCAAGGGCGCGATGGGGTGGTATCATATGTGGATCCCCCAGATCGTTGGAAGTCTTGGACTTGTCGGCATTGCCGCCTATGGCTATCAGCTTTTTGCACGCGTCAGAATTTATCTTCGCAATCCGGGCTTTGTCAACCGCACGTTCTTTCTCTCTTATTTGGGACTTCTCCTGATGTCTCAGGCGAATCCGGGTGAATTTTGCCCCGTACCGTATGCCATGCTGGCGGTGACCTTCTTCGCTCTGATCGAACGTCCCGAGGATGATATCGTCATATCCGACTTTTTCGAAAATCGTAAGAAGGCACGCGAAGAATCGCAACGTAGCAAAAGAGGGTGAGACCGTGGATTTTGTGTTTGAAATTCTTTTTGAGGTGTATCTTGAGCTGATGATGCTCGTGGTCCCCGAAGAAAAGACCACGCTCAAGCGGTATCGGTATGCCTCGATTGCCGTTGCGCTTCTGGTGATTGTCGGTGTTCTGGCGCTTTTCGTTTGGGGGTGCGTTCTTCTTTTTGAAGAAAATCGCAAAATCGGCATACTACCGATTTCCTTGGCAATACTTTTGTCACTTGCGCAGATGATCGCCGGGATTCTTTTGTACCGTAGAAGGTGAAGCGTGAAAAACGCTTCGAAACACTTGACAAAAGGGAAGAACTGGTATATAATGGAAAAGTAAAAGGGAGTAGCTGAGCGCATCCTGCGCTTTTTCGATGGTCGCCATCACGGCTTTTTGCTCGGTCATCGGAGCTCTTATGAGTAGCAAGACTTTTGCAGTCGTCAGATTGCAAAAGTCTTTTTTAGTC
>JAZSOJ010000122.1:0-7112 GCA_045536855.1 Clostridia bacterium
CTAAGACCGCTTGGCCTCCGACTTATGAAGATAAAGCTGTGGTTTTGGATGAAGATTTGCTGATGAATTACCATGCCCTTTTAAAAGAAATTAAAGTTAAATGTGGAATTGAAGAAGAAATTAAAGTTTCTGACATGACTCGTTTTTCTGATATCTTTATCACCAAACAACAGGAAGAAGACAAGGAAAAAGCGTGGCAAATGATACTGTCATGTTTAGAGATTGCAATGAACGATTTTCTTTCGGCACGGAGCCGAGAGGGAGAGCGTTTATATCTTGATCTCAAGGAAAAGGAAGCCCGCATTCAGGAAATTACAGCGTCAATTGAAGCACTTTCGCCAACCGTTGTGGAGGAATATGCAAAAAAATTATCTGAGCGGATGAGTGAGCTTTTGGGCGAGTTTCAGGTAGATGAAGGCCGTTTGCTGACGGAGGTTGGCATCATGGCAGACCGTGTGTGCATCAACGAAGAATTGGTGCGCCTAAAGAGCCATTTTGTGGAATTGGATGATATTTTATCGCAGGATGAGCCGGTTGGAAGAAAACTTGACTTTTTAGTGCAGGAATTAAATCGTGAAACGAATACGATCGGTTCTAAAGCCAACCATTCCGGCATTACAAAATTGGTTGTTGAAATGAAATCAGAGATTGAAAAACTGCGTGAGCAGATTCAGAATGTAGAGTAGGAGGACGAACATGAAACTTATTAACATCGGTTTTGGTAATGTTGTTTCCGCTGCCCGTCTGGTTGCGATTGTCAGTCCGGAATCTGCGCCAATCAAGCGTATTATTCAGGATGCACGTGACCGTGGAATGTTGATTGATGCAACCTATGGAAGAAGAACTCGTGCAGTTATTATTATGGATAGTGACCATATTGTGTTATCTGCTGTACAGCCGATTACGGTAGCGCATCGTCTGGACGATTCCGAATTTTTAGAAATGGATGAGGAGGGCGAGGATGATGAATAAAAGAGGCCTCCTTTTGGTTGTTTCCGGTCCGTCTGGTGCCGGCAAGGGAACAATTTGTGCAGAACTTTTATCCAAACATCCCGAAATCTTTCTTTCGATTTCTGCAACAACAAGAGCACCTCGTGAAGGAGAAATTGACGGGAAAAATTATTTCTTCTTATCGGAAGAAGAATTTACAAGTAAAATTGATCGCAAAGGTTTTATTGAGTGGGCTTGTTTTTGTGGCAATTACTATGGAACACCCAAAGATGTCGTAGAAGAAAAGCTCACAAACGGCCAGGATGTTATTTTGGAAATTGAGGTTCAGGGAGCGATGAAGGTAAAAAGTGAATATCCTGAAGCGGTGTTCATCTTTGTCATTCCGCCGACAGCTGAAATCTTAAAAGAACGGTTGGTAGGCCGTGGTACTGAAACCGAAGAAGTGGTTCAAAAGCGTTTGGAAACGGCAAAATGGGAGTTTTCGAATGTTACCAAATATAATTACATATTAATAAATGATGAGGTTCCGCTTGCGGTTTCCCGCATGGAAGCAATTATCTGTGCAGAAAGAGCGAGAGTTGCAAGAAACGGAGAATTTATTGAAGAATTTGAGCTGAATTAAATTTTACATGAGAGGATTTGATTGTTATGATGTTGTACCCTTCGATTATTGATTTAATGGAAAAAGCAGGCAGCCGCTATAGTCTTGTGATTGCTGCGGCAAAGCGTGCCAGAGAGATTTCGGAATTTTCCTTAAGAGAAACAGAAGTTGGCATGGATGGTGCACGAAGCATTACAGAAGCGGTAAAAGAAATTGCAGCCGGTAAAGTTTGCATCCTCAATTCCGAAAACAACGAAACGATTGAAGAGGTTAAAACAGAAGAATAGGAGTGTGTGATTGCTTGAATATCCGAATAGGATTTGTGTCGCTCGGCTGTCCGAAAAATCTGGTGGATACAGAGGTAATGCTCGGTATTTTAGGCGAGGAAGGCTATCAAATTGTAGCTGATCCAGAGGAAGCCAATGTCATTGTCGTCAACACCTGTGGCTTTATTGAAAGCGCACAGGAAGAATCTATTCAGACTATTTTGGAGATGGCAGAGTATAAAAAGCGAAACTGCAAACTTCTCATTATGAGCGGATGCTTGGCAGAGCGTTATCATGACGATATTTTAGCAGAACTTCCGGAAGTGGATGCTGTTGTCGGTACGGGCGATTACCCCAAAATAGCCGAGGTAATCAAACGGGCATTAGGCGGAGAAAAACCGGTTCTTTACGGTCATCAGAATGATCCGGAGCCCAAGGGTTTACCCCGAATGCTTTCGACCGGTGGAGTCAGTGCGTATTTGAAAATTGCCGACGGATGCAGCAATAACTGCACCTACTGTATCATTCCTCAACTGCGTGGAAAGTATCACAGCCGTGAAATGGAAGATATTCTGGAGGAAGCAAAATCGCTTGCAAAGAGCGGTGTGCGTGAACTGATTGTAATTGCGCAGGATACCACTCGTTATGGGTTTGATATCTATGGAGAATATCGCTTGCCTGAGCTTTTAAGGAAACTGTGTGAGATTGACGGGATTCGCTGGGTGCGGGTTCACTATTTGTACCCCGAAGTGATTACTGATGAGTTGATATCGGTATTTGCAACGGAAGATAAAATTGTAAAGTATATGGATATTCCGATCCAACACTGTTCTGACCGTATCTTAAAGCGCATGGGCAGACATGGAGATCAAAAACAACTGTATACGCTGTTGCAAAAGCTGCGCAAAGAAATCCCGGCGCTTGTCATCCGAACGACGATAATCGCAGGATTTCCCGGTGAAACGGAAGAAGAATTTGCTGAGCTATTGACGTTTGTTAAAAAAATGAAATTCGAACGATTGGGCGCCTTTGCATATTCTCGGGAGGATGGCACCGCAGCGGCACGTCTTCCTGAACAGCTGGAGCAAACCATCAAAGAGGAACGGGCAGCAAAAATCATGGAAATACAACGTGAAATTTCAAGACAGCACCGGGCGTCAATGCTGGGGAAAGATCTTGAGGTTTTAGTTGAAGGTTATGATATGGATAACTTAATGTATTACGGAAGAAGTTATCAGGATTCGATTGATATTGATACTACCGTGTATTTTGCAGCCGAGGAGGAAGTTGCGATTGGTGATTTTGTCACCGTAACTGTGTTGGATGCAGATAATTACGATTTGACCGGCCAAATGAAAGTATGAAGAAAAGAGGGAATGAATTGAGCACACCGAACAAACTAACGGTTTTACGAGTGATATTAATACCGGTATTTATGATATTTTCCATTTATGAACCGGTGGCGTATTCAAATTATATTTCGCTCGCAATTTTTGTTCTGGCCTTTATAACAGACGCTTTAGACGGCTATCTTGCGCGCAAAACGGGCCAAGTTACAAACTTTGGCATAATTATGGACCCATTGGCAGATAAACTATTGGTGACGGCTGCGTTAATTTGTCTTTTGATTGACGGCCTGGTCTCTCCGTGGGTGGTTATTATTATTTTAGCCCGTGAATTTTTTATTTCCGGTATCCGTATTGTAGCTGCGGCGGATGGCAATGTCATTGCGGCGAGCGCATGGGGTAAATGGAAAACGGTTTCTCAATTTATCGCTGTATCGGTTACACTTTTCTTTGGAGAAGCTCATATTATTATCGATGTTTTAATGTGGTCGACAACACTTTTGACGCTTATTTCAGCTGTAGACTATATTGCGAAAAATGTCAAATACTTAACCGCAAAATAATAAAATAATACATAGAGCTGCAAGAGGCGTTCTCGCCTTTTGCAGTTCTTTTTTCTTTGCCTTTGTTCATATAAATGAATGGGAGGTGGGGATATGCGTGTCGCTAAAAAGATGCTCTTTAACACAATGATACTTAGTTTAACTGCGCTTGTAATGCGGACAATTGGGGTTTCTTTTAATGTTTTTATCTCAAACAAAATCGGTGCGTCGGGTGTTGGCTTATTTCAATTAATTATGTCGGTATACACATTTTCGATAACGCTTGCCACTTCCGGAATTCGACTGACTACGACAAAACTTGTAGCAGAAGAACTCGCCGTCAATCGAACGGGGAACCATCGGTTGGTAGTGCGCAAATGCTTGGGATATGCGATGTTTTTTGGTTTTGTTTCGGGCGTTTTGCTTCTGTTTTCTGCTGAATGGATTGGCAAAAAAATTTTAGGAGACGAGCGCACGATTCGCTCTTTATATATTTTGAGTGCCAGCCTGATTCCTGTGGCGTGTACGGCTGTTTTTTCAGGATATTTTGTGGCAGTGCGAAAGGTGATTAAAAGTGCTTCTGCACAATTTTTGGAACAGCTTCTTCGTATGGCTATTGTTATCTTCGGTTTTTCGTTTGTGGGTTCGGATTCTTTAGAAACGGCATGTGTTTTGATCGTGACAGGTGGCACGATTGCGGAGATTTTCTCATTTTTTTATCAATGGATGATGTATCGTTTGGAAGAGAAAAGAAAAAGGCGTATGGAGGGAAAAATGCCGGGGCTTGCCTTTCGGATGCTTTCTGTGGCGTTGCCGTTGGCGGTGAGTGGATATGCCCGTTCGTTGCTTTCTTCAGCAGAACATATCCTGATACCTAAAAAAATGGGCGAATACGGACAATCGAAGGAATCTGCGCTTTCCTCATACGGACTGATCCACGGAATGACGCTTCCGATTCTTACATTTCCATCTGCGTTTTTAGGTGCCTTTTCTTCGCTTTTGGTGCCAGAAGTGGCAGAATGTTATGTCAGAAAAAATACGAGAAGACTGAACTTTATCATGACACGTGTATTCCAGCTTGCTTTGATTTTTGCGGTTGCGGTTGCAGGATTTTTTTTGTTTTTCCCCGAAGAAATTGCTGTTTCTGTTTATGGCTCTTGTGAAACCTCCCGTTATTTGTCCTGCTTGGCACCTTTGGTTGTTGTAATGTATTTAGATGATGTCGTAGATGCCATGTTAAAAGGTCTTGACCAGCAAGTCAGCTCCATGCGATATAACTTAATCGACTCTTTTTTAGGTGTGGTTTTAGTATGTGTTCTAATTCCAAAATATGGCGTGGGAGGATATATTGCCGTTATTTTTATCACGGAATTGGTCAATGCGTTTTTAAGCATCAATCGATTAATTTTAGTTACTGATTTTAAGATGAACCTCACGGATTGGTTTTTAAAACCTATTTTGTCAGTTAGTGCTTCGTCCCTGGTGATAAAAGTGCTCTTCGGGCCTCTCCGTACAAATGCCGCCATAACGGCATTGATGATTTGCTTGGTACTGGTTATGTATTATTTATTTTTACGCATCAGCGGCGGATTAAAAAGAGAAGATATTGAGTTTTTTGCTGCACTTTTCAGAAAGAGAAAATGAGAAGTTTTTTGTGATTTTTTTGGAATGCGATTGAAATTATGTGTGATTTGTAGTAAAATTATATTAGTATATATTTTCTCGTGGGATGAGCGTAATTACCTTGTTCATACAGACGGCAAAGGGAGCTTTGTTTGTCGCAGAAATTTTGGATAAGCTGGCAAAAATACTGCCAAGTAAGGAGAAAGACGATGACGAAAGATCAAATCAAAAAGCTCTTTAATTCAAATATCTTTCTGTTATCTTCCCGGGTGGCGGATGGGGATGACTGGAAGGACTTTTATGAGGAAGAAATGGACCGTGGCGCAAACGTTCTGTTTGCGCCCGCTTTTCATATTACAAAAGAGAATCAATCCTTGCTTTCTGACCTTGTTCGCATTGCAGGTGAGACCGCATTTACGACTTGCGCAATCGCACCAATTTCCGGTGGCTTGTCATTATATGGCGGAAAATATTCATATGATGAATATTATCAGCAAGTCAAGAGCCAAGCAGAACTTTGCTATCAGGCGGGCATCTCGTTCTTGCTCCTCGGCGGTTTTAGTAATCTTACAGAAGCGAAGTGTGCTGTTTTTGCGGCACGTGAAGCGTGTCCGCTTCCTTTGTGTGTTGGTTTAAAACTGAATGCACAGCTTAAAATGGATCATGGAATTGATGCAGCGATGGCGATTTTGACTCTGCAGACACTCGGGGTAAGTGCCGTTGGTGTTTTAGAAGCTGAAAATGCCGATGACGCTTTGGAAGCCTTGTCGCAGATGAAAGAGTTTGCAGCAATTCCGTTATTTGCCGTACCAAAGGTGTCTGAATTTATGACGCCGGAAGATTTTGCGGATTATATCCCGGAATATGTCAATTGTAAATGCACGATGGTCGGCACTTCGTGCGGCACTTCGTCTTATACCGCAGCGCTCAGCAAAGCGCTTTGGCAAGCGGAGCCGTTTCTACCCGATTTTCATGAAGTATACGCACTAACCGGTCCGGGCGGAATATTATTCTATGATTTTAAAAATCAAACTGTAAGCGAAAACAAGTTGTTACTGGAAATTTCGATTGAAACCGAAAAAGATGTATTGCCGATGATGGAAAAACTGATCGAGGCAAAAACATCGCCGGTTTGCTTTAAGAGTAAGGATATTGATGCCTTGGTTACCGCTATCAGTCTGTATCCGGGCAGACCCGCAGTGCGCTCGGATGAATATGGAGAAATTGCGGCAAAAGAATACGGCGCCTTGGTGTTGCCGGAGGGGGATAAATAGATATGTACGCATTACCGATTGCTCGCTTAATTGAAGAATTTGCTAAACTTCCAGGAATCGGAAAACGCTCGGCGGAACGTCTTGCATATTACGTGCTGCGGATGCCGAGGGAGGAAGTTGTTGCCTTTTCTGAGGCGCTGCTTGCGGCGAAAGACCAAATTACGTTCTGTCCGGTCTGCCAGTCACTAACCGACAGTACCCCTTGTGATATTTGTGCCAGCCCGAAGCGCAATCACCGTTTGATTTGCGTAGTAGAGAATCCGAAAGATGTTTTAGCAATGGAGAAAACACGGGAGTTTGATGGTGTCTATCATGTTCTCCATGGCGCTATTTCACCCATGGACGGCATTGGTCCTGAGGACCTTAAAATTAAAGAACTTTTGCTTCGGATTCAAAAAGACGGTGCTGATGAGATCATCATGGCAACGAACCCGAATATTGAGGGTGAAGCAACGGCCATGTACCTTGCCAAGCTTTTAAGACCTTTGGGCGTTAAAGTAACACGGATT
>JAZSOJ010000044.1:0-3975 GCA_045536855.1 Clostridia bacterium
ACCGCTTGGCCTCCGACTTTCTCATCATAAATAATGACACCGTCATCGTCCTGCTCAAGCATCGGAAACGACAAAACATCGGTTGCTTTGTCAATCTTTCGTTGTGAACGGTTAATTTCACGGATTCCTTCATTATCGGTAAACAAGAGACTGATTTCCGCATCATATGCAAACTGTTCGGCAGAAAGTGCCGCAGAAAGACAGTTAGTGATGAGCGCAATCTCTTGTTCGCCAACGAAAACCTGATTCTGTTCATTCGACCAGACAAGATTAATTTTCATTCCCTTTCCCCTTGCCTTTTGACCGCAAATGGTCATATTTTTCATACGCCTGAATAATCTTCTGAACCAAAGGATGACGAACGACATCCTTATGACTAAAATAGCAAAATTCGATACCCTCAATACCGCCTAAGATTTTAATCGCTTCCTTAAGGCCCGAGCGTTTGCCGTCAGGCAAGTCTATCTGCGTAATATCACCGGTAATAATCGCTTTCGAGCCAAAGCCGATACGAGTCAAAAACATCTTCATCTGTTCCGGTGTTGTGTTTTGCGCCTCGTCCAGTATGATATAGGAATTATCAAGGGTTCTTCCTCGCATGTAAGCAAGTGGTGCAACCTCAATCATTCCCTTTTCCACATAGCTGTTATAGTTTTCCGTGCCCACCATATCATAGAGCGCATCGTGAAGCGGCCTCAAATACGGGTCCACCTTATTTTGCAAATCGCCCGGCAAAAAACCGAGTTTTTCACCCGCCTCTACTGCAGGGCGGGTAATAATGATACGATTGACTTCTTTATTGCGAAATGCGGTTACCGCCTTCGCAACGGCAAGGTAGGTCTTACCTGTACCGGCGGGTCCGATACCGAACACGATGGTATTGTTTTTCATTGCATGAACATACTGTTTCTGTCCGATCGTTTTGCTCTTAATCGGCTTCCCTTTCGCCGTCACGCAAACGCAATCTGCACCGAGCGTCTGTATGATATCCTCATGACCCTCACTTGCCATACTGATCGTATAAAGGATATTCTGCTCATTTAAACGCTCTCCCCGTGCCACTGTCGCAATCAGGCTCGAAAGGGTTTTCTCCGCAAGAGAAAGCCTGTCCTCTTCTCCCGAAATCTTGAGTGCACCATCACGTGCAGAAATGAAGATATCCAGTTCCTTTTCAAGCAATTTTAAGTTTTTGTCAAAATCACCGAACAACTTTCCCAAATCCACCCCGGAAGCGTCCAAGACTCTTTCTGCCATAAGCATTGATCTCCTTAGTTCAATCATAATTGATAAAAGCATGGGCCCAAATCAGCACCAGCGCTCCACTCCACATTAACCCAAAACTTTTAATATGTATGATGCAATTGTTTTGGTATAATCCAAGAATTTATCACATTCAATATACTCATTCGGCTGATGCGCACCGCCCTCTTCTGAAAAGTCACGACCTGCGCCGAAACCGTAGGCTTTGCTTGAGCCATGTTTTGAAATAACCGAGAGGTCGGAAAGACACGAGCCACACACATTCAGCTCTTTTCCCGTTGCCTCTTTGGATGCCTCGACCATCAGCTTGACATCCTCACTGTCCGGCTCACAGAATACGTAATGGAAAAATCTCGTAGCCGGCGTAAAGCCATCACCTATAATGCCAAGCGGCAAAAGGCGTTCCTTGAGTTCCTTGTCAAATTCTGCAAATTCGCTCAGGATCTCGTCTTTTGTTTTGTCGGTATAAAATACAAAATATACCTCACCTTTTCCAAGGTCAGCCCCTGCATTTCCTGCTTTTACTCCCATATACCGAAGCGAGGTTTCCGGAATAATTGTGCCTTTATAGAATCGGTTATTCTCCAGTTCCTCTTTTCGTCTTTTCGCAAATTTTTCAACTACTTCAAGGACGACAGGAATTGCCATCGCCGTAGCTTTTGCACTGTCAACGGTTTCTTTGGTATGGAACAGATATTTCATTTCACCGCCGCCCGAACCGCAGTGCCATATCTGACCGTCTCGGCCGTCAAGGCTGACGATTCTGTCTGCAGGATATTTCAGAACAGATGCCAATGCGCCATGAGATCCGCCGTATTCCTCGTCGAAATATGCTGCAAAAAGAAGATTCTTTTTCGGTTTAAATCCATACTCTTTGAAAAGCTTCATTAAAAAGAGCACGGTAGCCACAGCATATTTGTCATCGCAGGCTCCTCTGCCGTAGATTTTACCATCAGCAATTTCACCGGATAAGGGATCTCTCTCCCAGTCTGCTCTATCGCCAATGCGTGTGGTGTCGGTATGTGCCATCAGCATCAGTTCGTCAAAATTTTCTTCGCCTTTATATCTGGCAACAACATTGTATCTGTTTTCTAAATTTCTACCGGGCATATAGTCCGGATGTTGCTCAAACCCTTCTAATTCCATCGGGGAGAAAAGATCGCTTTCCAGACCGATATTTTGGCAAAATTCGTGCACATATTTTGCGCACTCCTCTTCGTTGCCATAGCTGTTAAAGTTTTCGGAGTTGATTTTAATCAGCTCGGAAAGGAGCGAAAAAAGCTCATCCTTACGCTCTTCAATCAATGAATTAATCCTTTTTTCTTCCATTGAAAACACCTCTTTTTAAGTAGTTTATATGATGTTAAATTTTCAAATAAATATGAATCATTCTCTGCAAAAACTATTTTCTTATTGTCTTGCACGGACTCTTTTCTTTATCGTTTAGCTGAATAAATATACCTAAAACAATAACCACCAAACCGGCCATAGAATTGATTGTTATTTTTTCACCAAGAAAAATGCTCGTCCATATGCTTGATAGGAAAGGTGTCATATATGCAAGATTCGATATTTTTGCTGTTTTCCCTTTTGCCAGCGCCATAATCCAAAAAGAATTGGCAATTGCCACTGTAAATATACCGTTCCATAAAAAACCTGACATTTGTTCAAGGCGAGGTACAAACAAGGCGCCATCGAAAGTATTGATAACGGTGGTAATGATAAATGTTGCCAAATAACTTACCATTAAAGTCATCATTTTATTATAGTTCATTTTTTGATTGAGCGCCGTGAAAATTCCATAAGAAACAGCGCCTAAAATACAATACCCTGCACCAAGCAAAGTATTTTTTTCAAAACCTTTTAACGCCCCTCCTATGACAATAGCAACTCCCAAAAAGAAATTATGATTGCCGCAATTTTTTTAAACGTCAATTTTTCTTTCAAAATAATGCAAGCAAACAGCACACTCATAATCGGCCACAGATAATTGATGATAAAGGCCTGAGATGCCGTCATGATTGCTGTGCCCGAATAATAAAATATGTAATAAAAAAATGTCCCCGGAATTCCTATCGCCGCCATGAGCAGATAATCTTTAATTTTGTAATTCTTATACGTTTTAAAGTTTCCAAGGCATAAATTTAAGACAACCAAAAATACTCCTGCAACCAAAGAGTTCATCCATAAAAGCTGAATGCTGTCAAGTTCATGGAGCAACAATTTGCAAGTCGTTGCCACCGTTGATCAACAAAAGATGGATACGCCGGCATATAAATATGCTTTTCTCATATCGCTTCTCCTCGTTTTAGTGCATGGGCCTCCAGCCGTCTCGAAAATCAGCGGATGGTTTCCACACCAATCGAATTAAATTTTATTTGCAACTAATTTATTGTATCATTTCTTCTTTATTTCTGCAACACTTCTTTTGCAAGTAAAAGACCAATGACTGTTTTTCCGTCCTGCAATTTTCCATTTTGTATCATCTTCACCAACTCGGAAAGCGGATATCTTTCCACCTCTAAGAATTCGTCCTCATCCGGATGGCGCTCCCCCTCTCGCAAATCCGTTGCGAGATAAAGATGAATCAGTTCCTGACAAAAGCCGGGGGATGGGCAAAATACACCGAGATATTCAAAATTTCCCGCTTCCATTCCCGTTTCCTCGCCGAGCTCTCTGATCCCGCATTCTCTGTGGTCCTCGCCGTATTCAAGC
>JAZSOJ010000087.1:0-3053 GCA_045536855.1 Clostridia bacterium
TCCATCATCTGACCCAGCATACCGTCACCGATAATCATAACCGGCATACGATAAAGATCTGCCAAATCAAATGCGTCTGCAGTTAAATGAATAATCTCCTGTACGGAAGACGGCGCCAGAACGATCATCTGATAATCGCCGTGGCCGTGACCTTTCGTTGCCTGGAAATAATCCGACTGTGCCGGCTGGATACCGCCAAGACCCGGACCCGCACGCACAATATTAACAACTACGCAGGGCAAATCGCAACCTGCAATATAAGAAAGTGCCTCTGCCTTTAAGCTGATACCGGGGCTCGAGGACGAAGTGAGCGCACGTGCGCCTGCTCCTGCCGCACCGAATACCATGTTTGCAGCAGCAACTTCACTTTCTGCCTGCAAAAAGACTCCGCCAACTTTCGGCATACGCTTTGCCATGTATGCTGCGATTTCCGTCTGCGGCGTAATCGGATAACCAAAATAATGACGACAACCGGAAAGAATCGCAGCTTCAGCCAGCGCTTCGTTTCCTTTCATCAAAACCTTTTCAGCCATTTATCTCAACTTCCTTTCTTGTTCCTCTTTTCACTTTACTTAAATACCTCAATGACACAATCCGGACACATCGTTGCGCACATTGCACAGCCCAGACACTCATCCATTTTGAGAACTTCTACCGGACGAAAACCCTTGGCGTTCATACGGTCCTCTGCCACAACAATAATCTTTTTGGGGCAGACATCCATGCACAGGTAACATCCCTTACATCTTTCTTCTCTGAATACGACCTTTGCCATATATTACACCTCCAAAACATCATTCACAGTAAATTAAAATGAATATCCCAAATCCAAAAATCTTTCGATGGGAAATGCTATTTCTTTCTCCCTATCTCCGAGACCCGCAAGCACTTCGGGAAGACCTGCGATATACGCTACTCTAAACCCCTTCTTCTCAGCCACCGCCTCACAAATCGCCTGACCCTCCGCTATATCCTTGGGTTCGGTCAAGTGTTGCAAGTTGGAATTATTAATCATTCCCGTAACCTTGAGTCTGCTTGCCACCTCAATTTCATCAATCATTTCGCACACAGAATCGACATCTGCAGTCAGCGGGCGAAAGGTATTGACCACAAAATACATCTCATATCCCTCTGCCTTGATCTGCTGGCTAAATCGGCCAAGGACAATTGCGCCGTCCTCGTCACCCCCGACATCCAACACAACGGCAGAAGATTTATCGTCAAAGAGACTCGAAATGTTCGCCGGCAGAGACGGAATGTCCACGTTCGTTCCCGCATAGGGTGACGCTAAAACCGAGATTCCCCTCTCCTCGAGCAACTGTTTTGCGTCGTGGGTACGGAAATACGGGTTTACGATGTCTAAATCAGCAATCATAACCTTGTCATATTTCTCTTTTAATTTCATGGCATAATTGATGGCAAATTCCGTTTTTCCGCTGCCGTAATGCCCGACAATGATATGAATTCTTTTTTCCATGGTCTCACCGCTTTCTTCCCCGAGAAAAAGCCTCTCTTATTTGATAAATTATAACACACTTTTTCTGTTCTGTACAGTATATTTTTAAATTTTCAAGCAATTTCCGCCGAAAACAGACATTTTTTTCGCAAGTAAAAACAAAACCGTGAAAGATAAAAAGCAACCGCCGTGAGCGATTGCTTTTTATCTTCTGCTAATTCTTATTGAACGATTTCCACAACGACCTTCTTGCTTTCATGGTTTGCAGCCGCTTTCATCACGGTACGGATGGATTTTGCAATCCTTCCCTGCTTGCCGATGACCTTACCCATATCGCCGTCAGCGACCTTGAGTTCTAAAAGGACGGAGTGCTCGCCTTCTTTCTCGGTGACATAAACCGCATCCGGCTCATCTACCAAGGATTTTGCGATAACTTCCAATAATTCTTTCACAGCATACACCTCCTGATTAGTCGATAATGCCGCTCTTCTTCAAGAGACCTTTAACGGTATCGGTCGGCTGTGCGCCGTTGCCCAACCACTTCTTAGCGAGGTCTGCATCAATTTTGATTTCAGACGGCTGAGTCAGCGGGTTATAGGTTCCGATTTCCTCGATGAATCTACCATCTCTCGGGTATCTGGAATCTGCAACAACAACTCTGTAAAAAGGAGCTTTCTTTGCACCCATTCTTCTCAATCTCATTTTAACTGCCATGTGTTTCACCTCCATATCATTTCAAAGCGAGCCTGCATTTTCTGCCTTCGCTCTATTCACTGTATAAATAAGCCGTTTGGCTATTTAACTATTTTTTCTTCTTTTTCTTAGTCGCTTTTTTCATCCGGCGTGCCATCGCCCCGCCGCCAAATTGCTTCATCATCTGCTGCATCTGCTCGAATTGCTTTAATAAATTGTTAACGGCACTGACCTCGTTGCCGCTGCCTGCTGCGATTCTTTTCTTGCGGCTGGCATTGATAATCGACGGATTCTCTCGTTCTTTTTCGGTCATTGAGGTAATAATTGCCTCCACCCGCAAGAGCTTCTTATCATCTAAATCCGCACCCTCAAGTGCCTTGGCATTTATGCCCGGAATCATCTTGACCAGCTGCGAAAGCGGTCCCATCTTTTTCATTTGCTGCATTTGCGCAAGAAAATCGTCTAAATTAAACTGATTCTTCCTGATTTTTTCCTCAAGCTCAGCGGCAGACTTTTCATCAAACGCCTGCTCTGCCCGCTCGATCAGCGTAAGTACATCGCCACTGCCTAAAATACGGGATGCCATACGCTCGGGATGAAATTCCTCCAGGTCGGAAAGCTTTTCGCCCGTACCGGCAAACTTAATCGGCTTTCCCGTCACGGCTTTTACGGACAGCGCAGCACCGCCTCGGGTGTCGCCGTCGAGCTTGGTCATCACCACGCCCGAAATTTCCAGGCGGCTGTTAAAGCTTTCTGCAACGTTCACCGCATCCTGACCGGTCATCGCATCGATGACAAGCAGAATTTCCTCAGGCGAAACCGCCTCTTTAATATCTTCTAATTCCTGCATCAACTCGTCATCAATATGAAGACGACCGGCAGTATCAATAATAACAAAATCGTT
>JAZSOJ010000032.1:0-9117 GCA_045536855.1 Clostridia bacterium
TTCAGAGAATTGGCTTACAAAGGTCAAATCCCTGGCGTGAAAAAGGCTAGCTGGTAAAATACGATTCGTAAACATTTTGGAAGGAGGTACTTTCATGCAGACAACCGATCCTATTGCAGATATGCTTACCAGAATCAGAAATGCAAACTCTGCGAAACACGTTTCTGTAGACGTTCCTGCGTCTAATATGAAAAAGGCAATTGCCGAGATCTTATTAGAGGAAGGATATATAAAGAACTATCAGGTCATCGATGATGGCAAACAGGGTGTTATTCGCATCGCCCTTAAATATGCCGGCAAAGAAAAAGTTATTTCCGGTATTAAGAGAGTGTCTAAGCCGGGTCTCAGAATTTACAAGAGTAAAGATGAGCTTCCGCAGGTGCTCCGTGGCTTGGGTATCGCAATTATCTCTACTTCTAAGGGAATTATGACCGATAAGAAAGCCAGAAAAGAAAACGTTGGCGGCGAAGTGCTGGCGTTTGTTTGGTAATTAAAATAAGCGAGACTTTAAGGAGGTGCAAGCAGTGTCCAGAATTGGAAGAATGCCAATTACGGTTCCGGCCGGTGTTGATGTTAAAATTGCTGACGGCAATATCATCACGGTAAAAGGACCGAAAGGTACACTTACAAAGGAATTACATCCTGATATGGTAATTAAACAGGAGGGCAGCGAGATTAATGTTACTCGTCCTTCTGAAATAAAAGCACACAAAGCGCTTCACGGTCTTACCAGAACACTGTTGAACAATATGATTGTTGGTGTTACAGAAGGCTATGAAAAGACGCTGGAAGTTAACGGCGTTGGTTACAGAGCGCAGCTGCAGGGCAAAAACCTGCTGATGAACCTCGGTTATTCCCATCCGGTTGAGATGGAGCCGGCAGAAGGTATCACGATTGAGGTACCGAACCCGAATACCATCATCGTTAAGGGAATTGACAAGCAGGTAGTTGGCGAGTTCGCAGCAAAAGTAAGAGAAAAGAGACTGCCGGAGCCGTATAAGGGCAAAGGTATCAAATACTCTTATGAGCACATCAGACGTAAGGAAGGAAAAACCGGCGGTAAGAAATAATCCTGCCATCGTGTGGATCATTCACTTAATGTCAGGGGTCATGGCAAAATCCATGCTCCGTACACATGAACAATAAAGGAGTGAAAGTCTTGATTAAGAAGCAAAACAGTAATGTAGCCAGACTGAGAAGACATAAAAGAGTTCGCAAGACGATCAGCGGTACTGCTAACCGTCCGAGACTGAATGTTTACAGAAGTCTGAAAAACATATATGCTCAGATCATCGACGATGATAAGGGTGTAACGTTGGTTTCCGCTTCCACGCTCGAAGCAAGCTTGAAAGACATCAACGGCGGCAACAAAGATGCTGCTCGTCAGGTTGGTAAATTGGTCGCTGAAAAGGCTCTTAAAGCCGGAATCAAAGCTGTCGTATTTGACAGAGGCGGATATATTTACCACGGTCGTGTAAAAGAGCTTGCAGAAGGTGCAAGAGAAGGCGGCTTGGAATTCTAAGAGAAGGAGGAGAACAGTTTGGCTCAGTTGATTGATGCAAGTGTCTTGGATATAAAAGAAAGAGTAGTAAGCTTAAACCGTGTTGCTAAAGTTGTTAAGGGCGGTAGAACTTTCCGTTTCAGCGCATTGGTCGTTGTTGGTGACGAGAACGGCTATGTTGGATGCGGAACCGGTAAAGCAGCTGAAATCCCGGATGCAATCCGCAAGGGTATTGAAGATGCGAAAAAGAACCTGGTTCATGTAAACATGGTAGGAACTTCTATCCCGCATGAAACGATCGGTGAGTATGGCGCAGGCCGAGTGCTCTTAAAGCCGGCTGCAGAAGGTACCGGTGTGATCGCCGGCGGTCCTGCTCGTGCGGTATTAGAGCTTGCCGGTATTCGTGACATCAGAACGAAGTCTCTTCGTTCCAACAATCCCCGCAACGTAGTAAAAGCTACGATTGCCGGCCTCGCTTCCCTGAAAGATGCAGAGGAAGTTGCAAAGTTAAGAGGTAAAACGGTTGAAGATTTATTAGGTTAGGAGGGTGAACGTTATGGCAGGAAAGCTGAAGGTAACTCTCATTAAGAGTACGATCGGCAGAAAAAAAGACCATATCGCTACGGCGCACGCTCTGGGCCTCAAAAAAATCAGAGATGTCAAAGAGCATGACGACAATCCGGGTATCAGAGGTATGGTAAAGAAAATTGATTATATGGTAAATGTAGAAGAAATCTAATACTAAAGGAGGTGCGCTAGATGAAACTTAACGAACTGAGACCGGCTGAAGGCTCGAAAAAAGATGCGTTCAGAGTAGGTCGCGGACATGGTTCAGGAAACGGAAAAACCGCAGGCAAAGGACATAAAGGTTAGAAGGCACGTTCGGGCGGCGGAGTACGTCCCGGTTTTGAAGGCGGCCAGATGCCTCTTTACAGACGTTTGCCGAAAAGAGGTTTTACGAATATATTTGCAAAGGTTTACACGGAGATTAACGTTTCTGACCTGAATCGCTTTGAAAACGGTGCAGAAGTTACTGCTGAAGCGCTCAAAGCGGCAGGTATTATTAAGAAAGTAAACGATGGTATCGTCGTGTTGGGCCGCGGCGAACTGACAGCACAGAACTTAACAGTAAAGGCTGCAAGATTCTCCAAAACGGCCGAGGAAAAGATCGCAGGAGCCGGCGGAAAGGCGGAGGTGATCTAAGATGTTCCAAACACTTAGAAGCGCTTGGAAGACTCCTGACTTGAGAAAGAAGCTGTTGTTTACACTCCTGATGCTTTTCATTTTTAGATTAGGTTCCTATGTTCCGGTTCCGGGTCTGTCAACGGAAGCAGTCAGCGAATTTTTAGGTGGCTTTGGCGGCGGCATGCAGGGCCTCTTAAACAACTTCTCCGGCGGTGCGCTGGAGCGTGCTTCTATTTTCGCAATGGGTATTTCGCCGTACATCAATTCAAGCATTATTATGCAGCTTTTATCAGTTGCAATTCCTGCTTTGGAGAGAATGTCTAAAGAAGGCGAAGAGGGCAAGAAGAAGATTGCTTCTATTACCCGTTATGTAACTGTTCTTTTGGGCTTTATTCAGGCCGTTGGTTTATACTTCGGTATGGCTGGAGCTTTAGAGGGCGGTAATACCCCGATGAATTTCATTGTTATTACCCTGACCTTAACGGCAGGTACTGCCTTTTTGATGTGGTTAGGTGAGCAGATTACGGAAAAGGGTATCGGCAACGGTATTTCGATGTTGATTTTCGCAGGTATCGTTTCGCAGGCAGGCGCAATGATTCAGTCCTTGCGTGCAATGCTGTTTTCCAGCGGCACAATCGAGTTCTCCTCGATTATGACCTTGATTGTTATTTTGGCAATCTCCGTAATTTCTATTGCATTTGTTGTACTGATGAATGATGCAGAACGCAGAATTCCGGTTCAGTATGCAAAGCGTGTGGTAGGAAGAAAAATGTATGGTGGACAGAGCACTCATATTCCGCTGAAGATTTCTATGGCGGGTGTTATCCCGATTATCTTCGCAATTTCGATTATGTCCTTCCCGCAGACGATTAATATGTTTATCAACGGTCAGGCGATGCCTGAAAGTCCGTTCTGGGCAGCGATTCTGTCGGTGTTCCAGCAGACGCATCCGGTATATATCGTTCTGTACTTCCTGCTGATTTTGTTCTTCACATATTTCTATACCGCAATTCAGTTCAATCCGATTGAAATTGCAAACAATATGAAGAAGAACGGTGGATTTGTGCCGGGTATTCGCCCGGGTAAGCCGACTTCGGATTACATTGCAAGAATCCTGTCGAAGATTACGCTGTTTGGTGCATTCTTCCTTGCGATTGTAGCAATTTTCCCGATTCTCTTGGCGTTCGTTCCGAACCTCGCCGGCGTATCTTTGGGAGGTACATCACTCCTCATCGTCGTTGGTGTTGCACTTGAGACGGTAAAACAGATGGAATCCCAGTTGCTTACGAGACAATACAAAGGATTTTTGGAATAAGTAAAGTCTCAAATCTTAGAGGTGGATTTTAATGAAACTGGTTCTTTTGGGACCGCCTGGTGCCGGTAAAGGCACGCAGGCGGTAACCCTTCAAGAAAAGTATCAGATTCCCGCAATTTCAACCGGACACATCATTCGCAAGGCGATCCGTGAGGGAACGCCGGTTGGCAAGCTGGCAGAGGGGCATATTGCCCGTGGCGAGCTTGTGCCTGATGATGTTGTAGTTGAACTTGTTCGCACACGCCTTGCGGAGAAGGATTGTGAAAACGGCTATATTTTAGACGGATTTCCAAGAACGCTTTCGCAGGCACAGATTATGGACAAAACCGGAATTGGTGTAGATATTGTCCTTAATTTGGAAGTCGAAGACGAGGTGCTGGTTGAGCGCCTGGGTGGTCGACGTGAGTGCAAACAGTGTGGCGCAGCATATCACATTATCAGCAAAAAGCCAAAACATGAGGGCGTATGTGATATTTGTGGCGGTGAATTGATTACAAGAAGTGATGATGTCCCGGATGTGATTCGCAAGCGTCTGTCGGTTTATCACGAGCAGACAGAATCACTCAAGGATTATTATCAAAAGCAGAATAAATTAACGACTGTATATGGTCAAGATGAGGTGGCGGATACAAGCCGTCACGTTGTCGAAGCGATTGAAAAAGCAGAGGCGGCGTTATGATCAGAGTAAAATCAGAGAATGAAATCCAGAAAATGCGTGTTGCAGGCAGGATTGTGGCAGAAACCTTTGAGGTTTTAGCTGAGGCAATTAGGCCCGGAGTTACCACGAAAGAGCTCGACAGCATTGCACGGGAGTTCATCTTAAAAAACAAAGCGACTTGTTCGTTTTATGATTATAATGGATATCCTGCCAGCATTTGTACTTCGGTCAACAGCCAGGTTGTACACGGCATTCCGAATGGCAAGGTCGTCTTAAAAGACGGCGATATCGTAAGTGTCGATATTGGTGCATGCTATGAGGGATACCACGGAGATGCGGCAAGAACATTTGCGGTCGGCACAATTTCGCCGGAAACACAAAAGCTGATTGATGTAACGAAGCAGAGCTTTTTTGAGGGACTGATTCAAGTGATGCCGGGAAACCGCATTGGTGATGTCAGTCACAGCATACAATCGTATGTTGAATCTAATGGTTTTTCGGTTGTGCGTGCACTAATTGGACACGGCGTCGGTGCGGAATTGCACGAAGCACCGGAGGTTCCGAATTTTGGAAGTCCGGGGCGTGGCGCCAGATTAGTTTCAGGCATGACAATCGCAATAGAGCCTATGGTCAATATGGGTACGTATCATGTTAACACCCTCTCCGATGGGTGGACGGTGGTAACGGCGGACGGTAAGTTATCTGCCCATTATGAAAATTCCGTAGTGGTGACCGGCAACGGGCCGGAGATTCTTACTAAGTGTTGATCGTTCTTTTGAGGTGATGTTATTTTGGAACTTCGTGCCGGTGATGTTGTATATTCGAAGGCAGGCAGGGACAAAGGGAAGTATTTTGTGGTCGTTTTTGTTGAGTCTGATGAGTATGTACTCATCTGTGACGGCAAACGGCGCAAAGTGGACAAACCAAAGAGGAAAAAGAGAAAGCATCTTACCGAAACCGGTAAGACCGCAACGCTGATTAAGGAAAGATTAGCGGCTGGACAAACGGTCACGAATCCCCTCGTCAGACGTACTCTTTGCCAGATGGATGAAAATGTATAAGGAGGCTTTAATATGGCGAAAGATGGCGTATTAGAACTGGAAGGTACCGTGCTTGAGGCGCTGCCGAACGCAATGTTTCAGGTAGAGCTCGAAAACGGCCATCAGGTTTTAGCACATATTTCCGGAAAACTTAGAATGAATTTCATTCGTATTCTCCCTGGGGATAAGGTTACGATTGAGCTTTCTCCGTATGACCTGTCCAAGCGAAGAATTACTTGGAGAGCAAAATAAGCGAGAGGATCGCTGTAGAAGTTTTCTACTGATTCCTTTGCTTGTTTGCGGGTGGAACCCGCATTGTTAAATAAAGTAAAGCCGCAATTGCGGTGAGTTTTGCCAAAAGGAGGTATTCCAGTATGAAGGTAAGACCGTCTGTAAAACCAATTTGTGAAAAATGCAAAATCATCAAGCGCAAAGGTAAAATTATGGTGATTTGCGAGAACCCGAAGCATAAGCAGAAACAGGGCTAATCCCAAACTGCGCAGATCCGGACAGGGCGGCTGCGCACTTTTAAGTGCGACCTGTCGGGTTTCAATATTATTTGCTTTATCATGTTCAAAACAGGAGGTGCTACAAGGAAATGGCCAGAATTTCAGGTGTTGACTTACCAAGAGAAAAGAGAGTAGAAATCGGTTTGACCTACGTTTACGGTATCGGTCTTGCCAGCTCTCAGAAAATTCTGAACGAGGCAGGCATTAACCCGGATACCCGTGTTAAAGACCTTACCGAGGACGAAGTTCAGAAGTTAAGAGAAATTATCGATAGAGACTACACCGTAGAAGGCGATTTGAGACGTAATGTTGCTCTTGACATCAAGCGTTTGATGGAAATCGGCTGCTACCGTGGAATCAGACATAGAAAGGGCCTGCCGGTTAGAGGGCAGAGAACCAAGACAAATGCCAGAACGAGAAAAGGTCCGGCTCGTACGATTGCTAACAAGAAGAAATAAGGTTAGCCAGAGTAAGGACATTTTGAGTCAGTAGTATTTGCGAAAGGAGGAAATTATCCATGGCAAAGGTTGCTAAAAGAAGCACTCGCAGAAAAGTTAAGAAGAACATTGAGCGTGGTGCAGTTCATATTAGTTCTACTTTTAATAATACGATGGTTACGATTACCGACGTTGAAGGTAACGCAATCAGCTGGGCAAGCTCCGGTGGACTGGGCTTCAGAGGTTCCAGAAAGAGCACTCCGTTTGCTGCTCAGATGGCAGCAGAAACAGCTGCAAAAGCTGCAATGGAGCATGGCTTAAAAACCGTTGAGGTTTTCGTTAAGGGCCCCGGTGCAGGTCGTGAGGCTGCTATTCGTGCGCTGCAGGCAGCAGGACTCGAGGTTAGCATGATTAAAGATGTTACCCCGATCCCGCACAACGGTTGCAGACCGCCGAAAAGAAGAAGAGTGTGATTTATGCCGGTTTCGGCAATTCGATTTGTTTTTATTAATTAAGGAGGTGTAATTTCGAGATGGCTCGTTATACAGGTGCAGTATGCAGACTTTGCCGTAGAGAAGGACAGAAACTGTTCTTAAAGGGCGAAAGATGCTATTCTGATAAATGTGCAATAAACAGAAGAAAATATGCTCCGGGCATGCATGGTCAGAGCAGAAAGAAGCTGTCTGAGTACGGCTTGCAGCTGAGAGAAAAACAGAAAGCAAGAAGATACTACGGCGTTTTGGAATCTCAGTTTGCGAAATATTTCGAAATGGCAGAAAAGAAGCAGGGTATTACAGGTGAAAACTTGCTTGCTATCTTGGAAAGCAGATTAGACAACGTTGTTTACCGTATGGGCTTTGGTATGTCCCGTCCGGAGGCAAGACAGCTCGTTATGCACGGTCATTTTGAAGTAAACGGTAAGAAAGTAGATATCCCGTCCTATTTGGTTTCGGTAGGCGATGTGATCACGATCCGTGAAAAGAGCAGAAGCTCTGAAAAAATCAAGGCAATCTTAGAAGCAACCAGCGGAAAAATTATTCCGAAATGGCTGGATGTTAATCATGATGCCGCAGAGGGTAAAGTTATCGCAGCTCCGCAGAGAGACGATGTTGATCTGGAGCTCGAAGAGCATCTTATCGTCGAGTTGTACTCCAAATAAAATTAACGTTTGGAGCATAACAGACGAAGGCTTTACTAAACGGATACCTCTCATTACACATGATTTGCGCAAGGATTTTTTCCTGTGCGCATGAAAGAACTTGAATAAGAGGGAGGGTTTACATTGTTAGAGATCGAAAAACCAAAGGTAGAGTGCGTAGAGATTGACGAAAGCGGAAAGTACGGTAAATACGTGGCTGAACCGCTGGAGCGTGGCTACGGTACCACGCTGGGCAATTCCCTTCGCAGAATGCTGCTTTCCTCACTGCCGGGTGCTGCAGCGACTTCCGTTAAGATTGACGGTGTACTGCATGAGTTTTCTACCATTCCGGGCGTGAAAGAAGATGTAACCGAAATTATCTTAAATATTAAGCAGATTGCTTGTAAGCTTCATTGTGATACACCCAAGGTTGTATACATTGAAGCAGAGGGCGAGGGCGAGATTAAAGCCGGAGACATTAAGCTTGATTCCGACATTGAAATCTTTAACCCGGACCTGCACATTGCAACGCTTAACAAAGATGCAAAACTGTATATGGAGATTACGTTCTCGAAAGGTCGTGGCTATGTTTCCGCTGAGCGCAACAAGCAGATCAATCAGAATATCATCGGTGTGATCCCGATTGACTCCATCTACACGCCGGTTCACAGAGTTAACTACTTTGTAGAGAATACTCGTGTTGGTCAGATTACTGACTACGACAAGCTGACTTTGGAGGTTTGGACTGATGGTTCGATTTCCCCGGATGATGCTGTGAGTTTAGCGGCTAAAATTATCAATGAACATTTGATGCAGTTTATCGACCTTTCGCTCGAAGCGAAGAATGCCGAAATCATGATCGAGAAGGAAGAAGGAAAGAAAGAGAAAGTCTTAGAGATGACCATCGAAGAGCTCGATCTTTCGGTTCGTTCTTACAACTGCTTGAAGCGTGCCGGCATTAACACAGTGGAAGATTTGACCAACCGCACCGAAGAAGATATGGTTAAGGTTAGAAACCTCGGCCGTAAGTCTTTAGAAGAGGTTGTTGGCAAACTCCACGCACTGGGTCAGACATTCGCAAAAAGAGAGGACTAAAACAGGGTTTCCTGTGGAATTCATGAAGAAGGAGGTAGTTTTTGATGCCAGGAACTAGAAAATTGGGTCGTCCTACCGACCAGAGAATAGCTATGCTTCGCAATCTGGTTACTTCCCTGTTGGAAAACGGCAAAATTGTTACCACGCTTGCTCGTGCAAAGGAAGTCAGATGCATGGCTGACAAAATGATTACTCTTGGTAAAACCAATACACAAGTCGGATCGTAGCCATGTCGTTCT
>JAZSOJ010000068.1:0-15033 GCA_045536855.1 Clostridia bacterium
CATTCAATAAATCGTTGATTTTTTCCGTACCTAACACGGACCAATCCTCAAGCCAATCCGTATTTTGAATGATGATCGGAACGTTGATTGGCGCTAAGTGAAACAGTATTTTAGGTTCAAACACAAGTTTTGTCAGCGTCCCAACACCGCTTTCTTGCTTATGGAAATTCAGTTCAAAGGAATAATTTAAGGTATTGTTGACTTGATTTTCCGAAAAATATCCGTTTAAAATACGGTCGAATACAGATTTATCATCTTCAACGATGTATCGGTAAATCTGACCGGTTTTATAATCCTTCATATAGATTGCGATGTTATTCAGTATATTATCACTCAAACTGATAATAAACTCACTGACCGAACTAAAGTCATTGCTTAAATCATTGTTCGTCTCACCACCGATACTCACGGAGAACAAACGATAATCATAGAGCGCACCATAGTTCAGATAAATGGAATCTTCTTTCAATACAATATAGTAATTATCTTCGCTGATTGTTTCTTTTGATACAACTTTAAGATTCCCCATACACAAATCCCGCATTAATTTATCACAAGCATTTTGAACCTGTGTAAACGAGCGATCTGAGGAATATAAAACCGCACGTTTGGTGGATTTATTTAAAATAATTTTTTGCGGACGGATTAAGCGCTTAATATTTTCTGAAAATGTTTCTTCCGGCCCCCAAAGGAAAAACTGTCGAACGGGGTCTGTAATTACACTAAATACATTTCTGTTCTCACTCGCTGACGGACTGCTGACCAGCCAAATTTGAACCGTAAGAACTAAATTCACGATAATCAGCAGAATAAGAATGGCATCTTTAATATATTTTTTTGTTTTCAAATGACATCCTCTCCTTTCTGCTTTTCTGATTACATATTAAAATAGAGTGTCATGTAGACACTCTATCAATGATTCGCTTCATTGTTAATTATTAAAAAACACACTAATAATACCCTTTACACGATCCATGAAACTCAAATTTAACAAGTTGACATCAAACTTTGTAACAGAATACGTATGATCGTCCCAAGCACCCCGGATGATGAACTGATTCATGCCTTGCTGAAGATTCAGCTGCGTTGCAAACAACCAAGAAGCACCAACGGAAGCTTCTATTGGAGCATCATCTGCAAACACCTTCTGGTATGATGCGGTATTATAGTCATAACGATAAACTGTAACTATCGTTCCGGGAGATGCAATCGCAGAAAGAGCAATTTTATCACTTGTCGTGGAGGTTATTGAGTTTTCAGGCGTACAAAGCGTAATCAAACCTTCTTTGGTTGAAACCACATCAGCGGGTAAAGAATCCGGCGATGCAAAAACTGTTAAACATGACAACAACATCAAAGAACATATTAAAAAAGCAGACACCGCTTTTAATACCCAACGACGTTTCATAGAATAACCTCCTTTATAGAATTTGAGTCTAACTTTCATCTTCTAATATAGTATAACACAGTAATTTTACAATAGCGTTACAAAAATATTAGAATACCTTTACATCTATTCTTCCGGTTGTAAGATTGGCAACGTAATCAATACTTCTGTGCCCTCTCCCACTTTACTCGTAATTTTAATAGAGCCACCATGCGCATCGATGATTCCTTTGGAAATTGCAAGTCCAAGGCCCGTTCCGCCGAGTTCTCGGCTTCTTGCCTTGTCCACACGATAAAAACGCTCAAAAATACGGGACAAGTCTTTTTCGGGAATGCCAATTCCGTTATCCGTAATTTTAATATAGATATCATTAAAAATTTTGCCCGCAAAAACCTCTATCTTTCCGCAATTAGGCGTATATTTTATAGAGTTCGATATGATATTATACAAAAGTTGTTCCAATTTATCTCTGTCAGCATAAAACGTCGGCAACGCTGTCGTGCAAGAAAAAGAAATTTTATGCCCTTGTTCTTTTGCGACCATCTTCATTGTGCTGACAACATCCTGTAACAGCGTTCGCAGCGGAAACATCGTTTTATTTAAATGCATTGAGTGATCCAGGCTGGACAAGACAAGCAAATCTTTAACCAAGCGGATCATTCGGTCGGTTTCATTCATAATTGTATCCAAAAAGCCACGTACCGTATGATTGTCTTCCAACATTTCATATATCGTTTCCGAATAGGTCTTCAGCGTAGTCAATGGGGTTCTGAGCTCATGGGATACATTGGCAACAAATTCTCTACGAGAAAGCTCTAAACGTTGTTGCTTGGTAATGTCATGTAACACAACCAAGACTCCATTGGTGTTATCCTTTTCATCTTCGAACGCAACAAAATTTGCTTTGTAGTTGGAATTTCTAAACACAATGTCTCGCTCACAGCGCCGCTTGTCATTAAAATACAAAAGGTCTCCCATCTTAATGTCAGCGCCTACCGACGCAAAGAATTCGTCAAAGCAAAGGGTTTTCCCTTCACACAGACGGAACATCTTTTTTGCGGTCGGATTAATATGCATTACATTTCCCAAAGCATCAAAAGCCATGATGCCATCGGTCATGTTCAGGAGCATAACTTCTACTTTGTTCTTTTCGCCTGAAATTTCAACCAGATTTTGTTTTAATTTGGCTGACATGTCATTAAATGTTTTTGTCAGCGTGCCAATTTCGTCGTCTGATTTTACTTCTATTTTATTTTCAAAGTCACCTTCTGATAACAACTTCGCACGTTTTGTTAGATTGGAAATCGGGGTGGTGATTGCTCGAGACAAGAAATAACCCAAGACCACCGAAATTACAAGACCGAGCAAAAGCGCCTGCAATATAATAGCAAAAATTTGCTCATTGATTTTTGTTAATTCATCTTTCGTATCAATAACATAAATAACATATCCCGACTCTCCGTTCTGAATCGGTATGGCATAATCCATATATCCGGAACGGGTGTTGATTTCCCGTCCAACTCGTCCCGATAAAGCCTCAATCATATTCGGTGTATTGGTTGCCGGAAGAGCGCTGCCGCCGGCAAAACTTTTGACAATCGAGCCATCTTTGGTGGAAATAATGTAACAACTTCGGTAGGTATCAATTCCCATACGTGCCGTGTAGGCATCAAGTGTAGTATAAAGATACTCTTCTCCGCCATCGGCTTCCAATTGCTGAATGAAAGCAGGATTAAACACAGCATCCATTTCTTCCGCAAATAACCGATTATAAAAATCTGTAACCGAAAGAATCAGAAAGGTTCCGGCAATCGTTAAAATTGCCAACACCAATAACAAAAACATGGAAACAACTTTCCATTGTAAACTCTTAAACATATCAATACGCCTTCTTAAAGTAATAGCCGACGCCACGCTTCGTTAAAATACAAGTCGGATTACTGGAATCGTCCTCAATCTTTTCTCTCAAGCGGCGGACGGTAACATCAACCGTTCGTAAATCGCCATAAAACTCATATCCCCAAACGCTGGATAAAAGCGCCTCACGGGAGAAAATATGATTCGGCTGCATGACCAAAAACTTCAAAAGCTCATATTCCCGAAGTGTAAGGTCTAATACCTTGCCATCTTTGCTGACCTCATAGCGGGTTGGATTGATAAAGAAATTCTCGTTAATGACTAAAATTTCTTCCCTTTCTTCTTTGGTGTCAACCGCAAAACGGCGCATATTTGCTTTCACCCGCGCCAAAAGTTCCCTGACGGAGAATGGTTTTGTAATATAATCGTCGGCGCCAAGTTCAAGACCCAGTACTTTATCCACTTCTTCATCTCGAGCCGTAATCATCACAATGGGTACATTAGATTGCTCACGAACTTTTTTGCACACATCAAATCCGTCCATTTTCGGCAACATAATATCCAAAAGAATCAGGTCCGGATTGCTGGTGGTTGCCAAATGCAGAGCTGTTTCTCCGTCATTGGCCGTCAAAACGTGAAAACCTTCTTTTTCAAGATTAAATTTTAAAATCTCAACAATTGGTTGCTCATCATCCACAACTAAAATCCGTCGTTCCATTCGTAACCCTTCTCTCAACAAAAGATACTAATATTTTAGCAGAAAAACACAAAAATGACAAGTATTTTATTGAATATTTATAAAAATGATAAAAACTCAACATTTCTTGGGATAAATTCCTTGAAAATATTTTGAGAATATGATAGTATTATTTTAATTATATCTTTAATTTTGGAGGATACGCTTTGTCGAAAAAAAATACGATATATTATCTTTTCAATACATCGGCAATGGTCCTGTTTATGTTGATCGCATGCCATGTTGATGGTTTACCGCATTTTCTGTGCAGTATTCTCATTAGTGTCCTTTTGGGAATGCAGGTTCTGCGGTACCACTACGGTCTTCTGTTTCCGAGTATTTCCTTGCTTTTATTAGTCCCTTTCGTTGCTATCACCGGGACAAATACACAGCAGATGCTTGGGCAGGCGGGATTCATGTATCTGGCGATCTATGCCTTAAACTTTGCGATGCCGATGGTTTTGATGGGACTGACGCTTGGTTTTTCGTTTAAGTTAAAGGTGGGCTTTCATAAAACCGTATTAATCCTTGCGGCGATATCCCTCGTCAGTACTTTAATCGATATGAAAGTGTTGGGTTCCGTTTTTCCGGAACGAGTTTCGCTCGAGGGCGCACTTTCGATTGCCACAGAGCAAACACTCGCCACCTTATCTGAACTCTATAAGGAACAACCTCAGTTAATTCAGATGTTTGAATCTACACTTGGAATGTTCACAAGGTTGATACTCATCCTATCCCCCGCCATCTTTACGGTGGTTAGTCTGATATTTTCATACATCTGCTTTGTCGTATTTCAGTGGTTTATCAAAAAACGTGGATTCGATACTGGATTTTGGCCATCATTTTCCGAACTTCGTGCCGATAAGGTATGCTCTGTTCTGTTCTTAATCTTAATCGGAGCATTCTTTTTGATTTCAGACGGGCTGGCTTCTGACGTAATTGTAAATGTAGTACTTATTTTGAATGCGGTTTTTTTACTGTTCGGACTTTCAATGATCGATTGGAAATTAAAGATGTCCGGCACGAAGAAATTAACCAGATGTTTCATTTTAATTTTAGCACCAACCATAGGTACGTTAATATTTCCGTTTTTATTACTTGTAATCATTGGTATTGGCGTATTAGACGGATTGTTTGATTATCGAAACAAAGACTCAAACAGAGCCGGAGTTTTGTAAAAGGAGGACCGTATGGATATCAATACAAAATCTGAAAAAGTATATTATACGAGCGCTTATTATGTATTAATTATTTTCGTAATGGGTTTCATCTCGCTTTATTACCATTTTTGGCTTGGTGCTATCGAAATTTGCCTTGCTGTCGTTCTCTTTATTGCAGATTTCGTCATCAAGCACTTCTACAAAGAGCGCATGACCGCAATGTTTGAACAAATGACCTTAAATCTCGGAACTGCAACAAGAAACTCCTTAACCAGTTTTGCACTCCCAACTTTAGTAATTCAGTCGGACGGAAAAATCAGATGGTTTAATGATCCGTTTCAAAACCTGTTTCCGGAACAACAATTATTTAACCGTGATATCAATTCTTTGATTCCGGATTTTCCTTTGGAAGATGCGGAAAATACAGAAATTGGCTTACTTACTGACGTGGTTATCGGCAATCGTTCATTTAAGGTGGCCGGCAGCATTTCCGGGCAGAAAGACGATAAGCAAAAGCTTGCGATCGTTCTCTACTTCAATGAAATCACCGATTATGTTGAACTGCAAGAGAAATACCGCAACGAAAAAACTTTCGAGTGTCTGCTTTTTGTAGACAACTACGATGAATTGATGGAATCAACTCCCAATGCATCTGTTCCTCAATTACAAGCAATCTTATATCAATATATTAATAATTTCGGAAGCGAAAATGGCGGAGTTCTTACAAAGTATGAAAAAGATAAGTACAGCCTTGTGTTTGAATATCGTTATTTAGAACAATTTATCAAAAATAAGTTTGAAATTTTAAATCAGATTCGCAGCATTAATGTGGGCAATACTTTGCCGGCCAGCGTCAGCATCGGCATTGGTTTAAACGGCAAAGATATTCAAGAAAATGACGAGTTTGCAAAGGTCGCTATCAATATGGCTTTAGGCCGTGGCGGAGACCAGGTCGTTATAAAAGATGCTGACCAATTCCGTTTCTACGGCGGTGCTACGAAGGAACACGAAAAAAGCACCCGTGTAAAAGCTCGTGTTGTCAGCATCGCTCTCGGTGGTCTGATTCAGAATGCAGAAAACGTCGTTGTTATGATGCATAAAAATGCCGACATCGATGCTCTTGGTGCAAGTTTTGGCGTGTATCGCATCTGCAAAATGCACCAGACTCCGGTTAATATTTTAATGGAAAGCTATGACCAAACCGTACGAAATATATTGACCCGTTTTGAAAGTGTCGAGGAGTATTCAGGGCTATTTATAAACAATCAGCAAGCAGGTTCCATTGTAAAGGCAAACACCTTGCTTGTCATCGTGGATACTCACCGGCCGAGTCTTTTGGAAAATCCCGCTTTGCTTGATAAAACACAGCAGGTCGTTGTGATTGACCACCACAGACGCGGAACAGAATTTGTAGACCATACATCACTGATCTATCATGAACCCTACTGTTCGTCTGCTTGCGAAATGCTGACTGAAGTTTTGCAGTATTCGCTGGATAAAATGTCCCTGACAAAATTGGAAGCAGAATGTCTTTACGCCGGAATCTTGATGGATACAAAAAACTTTACCTTCAAAACAGGTGTAAGAACTTTTGAAGCGGCTTCATTTTTGCGTAAACAAGGCGTGGATACCATTGTAATTAAAACCTTGTTCCAGCAGGATTTGACGTCTTATATCAGAAAAGCAAATATTATTAAAAACGCTGAAATCGTTCGTGAGCAAATTGCTGTCAGCGTTTGCGCAGAAAATGATAAAGATATTCACCTTTCTGCAGCACAAGCAGCGGATGACTTGTTGAATATTAAGGGAATTACTGCCTCCTTTGTTCTGTATTCCGATGAGGAGGGCGTAACCATCAGCGGTCGTTCTCTTGGCGGCATCAATGTCCAGGTGATTTTAGAAAAGCTCGGCGGAGGCGGTCATTTGACCATCGCCGGTGCTCAAATCAGCGACGTAACGCTGGAAGAAGGAAAACAACAATTAATAGCCGCCGTTGAAGATTATTTTCTGGAAACCACAAATTGATCAGGAGGTATCGATATGAAAGTTATATTAAAGGCCGATGTAAAGGGCCATGGGAAGAAAGGCGATTTGGTCAATGCATCGGACGGCTACGCAAAAAACTATTTGATTCCGAAGGGATTAGCCGTCGTTGCTGACAACTCCTCCATTAATGTTATGGAAGGTCAGAAAAACGCAGCGGCTTATCATAAAAATCAAGAAAAGCTGCACGCACAGGAGCTGGCAGATCAGCTACAAGGTATTACGGTGCAGTTTAAGGCCAAAGCAGGCGAAAACGGAAAACTTTTTGGTTCAATAACGGCAAAAGATGTCGCTGAACAAATTAAAATGCAACATCATCTTGTCGTTGACAAGAAAAAATTAGCCATTCCGGACGGGATTAAAACATTGGGCACAACCGAAGTTTTAATCAAGGTATATCCGGAAATCAATGCAACAATTAAAGTAAATGTAACCGCTCAATAACCCCGGGAAAATTCTCCGAAAGGAATTTAATCGTAATGGAAAATGTAATTCCAAAAGTGATGCCACATAATAAAGAAGCTGAGCAATCCATTCTTGGCTCCATGCTGATTGACAAAGAATGTATTGTTTTAAGCTTTGAGGCACTAAAGCCGCACGATTTTTATGTAGAGGCGAATAAACTGATCTTCGAAGCAATGCAGGAACTGTTCAATCGGGATGAGCCGATTGACGTTGTTACGGTTTCTGCAGAGCTTTCTTTGCATGAAAATTTAGAAATTGTTGGTGGTATTGAATATCTAAGCTATCTGGCAACAACTCTGCCGACAACGGCAAATCTACGCCAATACATTGATTTGGTTTTGGATAAGTCGGTATTAAGACGCTTAATTCGTGTGTCCGGAGATATTTTAGATCAAAGCTACTCCCCCTCCGGAAATGCGCAAAGCGTTGCAGACGAGGCCGGACGCTTAATTTTCAATGTCTTGGAAAATCAGGAAAACCGAGGCCTTGTACATATTAAGGATGTTTTATTAGATACACACGATACCCTTGCGGATTTATATCAAAATAAAGGGAAATTAACCGGTGTCCCCACCGGACTTGTAGATCTTGATAGAGAGTTACATGGCTTGCAAAAATCCGACTTAATTTTGATCGCAGCCCGTCCGGCAATGGGTAAAACCAGTTTTGCCTTAAATATCGCTGCAAATGCAGCAATCAAAGGCGGTGCGCCAGTTGCTATTTTCAGTCTGGAGATGTCTGCACCGCAGATTGTATCCCGCCTCATTTCTTCTGAAATGTTAATTAACAGCGAGCGTCTGCGTACCGGTGAGTTGGATGATGAGGATTGGGAGAAAATCGCCACTTCGCTCAATACCTTAGGCGATGCACCTATTTACATCAATGATTCAACCAATGTCACGGTGAGTGATATTCGTGCAAAGTGTCGCAGATTAAAACTGGAAAAAGGACTTGGGCTTATTGTTGTCGATTATCTCCAGCTGATGCAAGGAACCCGTTCCGAAAGTCGACAGCAAGAAGTTTCTGATATTTCTCGCTCATTAAAAATTTTAGCAAAAGAATTAAATGTACCGATTATTACGTTGTCACAGCTTTCCCGTTCGCCTGACCAACGCTCTGAACATCGTCCGATGCTGAGTGACTTGCGTGAATCGGGAGCCATTGAACAGGATGCTGATATTGTTCTGTTCTTGTACCGAGATGAGGTATATAACCCGGATACAGACCAGAAAAATATAGCGGAATGTATCATTTCCAAACACAGAAACGGCTCCACCGGAACCATTAAGCTTGGTTGGGCCGGAAAATATACAAAATTTATGAATTTGGATAAACAACATGAAAGCTGATTTACTGATCCAAACCGTAGAAGAAACAATTGAAAAACATCTTCCCTCTTTCCTCGGGAAAAAGATTTTAGTCGCCTTTTCCGGCGGCGCAGATTCGGTGTGCCTACTCCACTCACTGCTTAGCCTCAAAGAGAAATACGGCTTTTCTCTTTTTGCGGCGCATGTGCATCACGGCTTGCGTGGCAAGGAAGCCGATCGAGACGAAAGCTTTGTGCGAAGCTTTTGTAACTCTCTGCAAATTCCGTTTTTTTCGGAACGTTTTGATGTTGCAGCATATGCACAAAAGGAGAAACTTTGCATTGAAGATGCAGGAAGAAGAGTTAGATATACATATTTCGAACGTCTTTGCAAAGAAAATGCGTTTGACTATATCGCTACAGCTCATCATAACGACGACAATATAGAAACCGTTCTGATGCGTTTTCTGCGAGGTAGCGGAATTCACGGCCTCGCCGGAATCCCTGTCAGTGATGAGCGTTCGGTCATTCGCCCGCTGCTCTTTGTCGATAAAACGATGATTCTTCAGTATTTAGAAGATTATCATTTGTCGTTTGTTTCTGACAGCAGTAATCTCTCCGCAGAATATTTGAGAAATAAATTGCGTCTTGACGTGTTACCAAAACTTGAAACAATTAATCCTAACCTTCGTCATTCGCTTGCGCAAAATATCCGTCTGTATCGTGAAACAGAGCAGTTTCTTGCCCATTCGTTGTCGATGGCATTTGACAGACTCGGAAAATTATATTCTGACTATGTTGCCTTCCCCTTAGATGAGTGGTTAAAAGAGGCCGAAATCATCCGCCATTTGTTGCTTCGTGAAGCTGTAAATCGCCTTACAAATGGATATGTGCCGACTTCCGGTCAGATTTTTATGGCTGAAGAACATATTTTATCCAAAAATGGCAGTTTTGATCTTGGAAAAAACATTCATGTGTTAGCATATTGCGGTCACATCTATATCTATAAAGAACGAGAAAAGAAAGCCTTCTCCGCTCCGCTTCTATTAGATGTTCCATTGATTTTAGATAGTGGTACAATTACGATAAAAAAAGTGTCTCAAAAAAGCCCGGATCATTCCAATGTCTTCTATCTGGATGCCGACAAGGTAAATCCCTTGACACTTCGTGTCCGCTACCGTAAAAACGGCGATTTCTTCTATCCAATGGGGTTTGGACACAAAAAAACGCTTCAGGACTATTTTATCGACTGTAAAACACCGAGGTTTTTACGTGATTCCATTCCACTTTTGGTATCCGACAGTGACGATATCATCTGTGTTTTAGGGTATCGACAAGACGAACGATTTTGCGCTGGTAACAGCAAAAATATATTTGAAGTTACATATACGGAGGATGAATCATTATGCATCAGGATGTAGAACGAATTTTATTAACTGAAACAGAGGTCAAGGAAAAAATCCGTGTTCTTGCGGAACGTTTGAATAAAGATTATGAGGGCAAAGAGGCTCTTTGTGTTTGCATACTAAAAGGAAGCGTTATTGTCTATGGCGATTTGGTTAGACAGCTGACATTCCCCGTCAAGTTTGATTTCATGGTAGCTTCCAGCTATGATAATCAGACGGTATCCAGCGGCGTTTTGAAAATTAAAAAAGATTTGGATACCAATATCAAAGGAAAGCACGTAATCGTCATCGAAGATATTATTGATACCGGTCATACGCTATATTGCTTGAAAAATGAGCTGTTAAAACGAGAACCGGCAAGTCTTAAAATTTGTACTCTGCTTGATAAGCCATCTCGCCGGGCGGTTCCTATTGAAGCAGATTATGTAGGCGCTGTCATCCCGAATGAGTTTGTCGTAGGATGCGGATTGGATTTTGACGGTCGATATCGTCAATTTCCGTATGTAGGCGTATTAAAAAAAGAATGTTATGAAAAATAAAAGTTAACAGACCGTTAACTTTTATTTGGAATGATTGTAATTTCAATTGCATTGTGTTAGACTATGTAACGTTATAAATTTTTCTGTTAAATTTGAGGGGTGAATTTTTTGAAAAGACGATTATTCGGCGGTATTGGGTTTTATGTGCTCCTTTTCGCTGCCGTTTTAGCGATGTTTACATTATTTAACTATGAACCCGGGATTCAGAGCATTCCCTATTCCGAGTTAATTACCACGATTAAAAGCGGCGAAGTAAGTTCTATGGTGTTAGAAGACAGAACTGCAACAATCGTGATTGGAAAAGCAGATCCCGTACATCCGGAAAAGAGTATGCGCATTGCTAATATTCCTTCGATTGGCGTATTATATGCCAACGCAGGAGACGCCATTCAGGAGCAATTAGATAGCGGTTCTCTCTCCTTGGAAACACCCGCACCGCAGACAATGCCATGGTGGCTCTCATTTTTACCTACCCTGCTTACCGTTGGTATTTTCGTTCTGTTCTGGTTCGTTTTTATGCGTCAGGCAGGTGGCGGCGGTGGAAAGATGATGTCCTTTGGCAAAAGTAATGCCAAAATGGCGCACGGCGGCGAAACCCGTGTGAGTTTTAAGGATGTAGCGGGCGCCGACGAAGAAAAAGAAGAATTAGCAGAAATCGTTGAGTTTTTGCGTGATTCCAGTCGTTTTGTAGAGCTCGGTGCACGCATTCCGAAAGGCGTTCTGTTGGTGGGACCTCCGGGAACCGGTAAGACGCTGTTGGCAAAAGCGGTAGCCGGAGAAGCAAAAGTTCCGTTCTTTTCGATCTCAGGTTCTGATTTTGTTGAAATGTTTGTTGGCGTGGGCGCTTCCCGTGTCCGTGATTTATTTGATCAGGCAAAGAAAAATGCGCCAAGTATCATTTTTATTGATGAAATCGACGCCGTTGGCCGTCATCGTGGTGCCGGTCTTGGTGGTGGACACGACGAGCGTGAGCAGACGTTGAATCAATTATTGGTTGAAATGGATGGTTTTGGTGTGAATGAGGGTATCATTATCATTGCAGCAACCAACCGCCCGGATATTTTAGATCCTGCGCTCCTCCGCCCCGGTCGTTTTGACCGTCAGGTTGTGGTTAACTATCCTGACGCAAAAGGTCGTGAGGAAGTATTAAAGGTTCATTCTCGTGGAAAGCCTTTGGCAGATGATGTTGATCTTTCCGTCCTTGCAAAATCGACTGCCGGTTTTAGTGGTGCTGATCTTGAAAATCTGATGAATGAAGCAGCACTTTTGGCAGCAAAACAGGGGAAAAAGAAAATACACATGGAAGATTTGGAAAATTCGATTACAAAAGTAATTGCCGGACCGGAAAAGAAATCAAAAGTGATTTCAGATAAGGACAAAAAAATTACTGCGTATCATGAGGCAGGCCATGCTGTCATTCAGAAAATGATTCCTGACGCTGATCCCGTACACGAAATCTCTATTATTCCCCGTGGACGTGCGGCCGGCTACACCCTTTCACTTCCGAAAGAAGATAAAAGCCATATCACGAAAAAGGAAATGCTTAATAATATCTTGACGCTCTTGGGCGGCCGAGCTGCTGAACAGATTGTATTAGATGACATCTGCACCGGTGCATCCAACGATATTGAAAGAGCAACAAAAATTGCTCGTGAAATGGTTACTAAATTCGGCATGAGCGATACACTGGGGCCGATTAGCTATGCTTCGGAGAATGATGAAGTATTTATTGGTATGAGCTACGGCCAGGCACGGAATTACAGCGAAGAAGTTGCAGCTAAGATCGATGCCGAAGTTCGCTCTATTATCGATGCTTCTTACCAAAATTGCTTGCAGATATTAAACGATAATATTGCAAAGCTCCATAATGTTGCAAATGCATTGATTGAATCTGAAAAGTTAGATGCCGATGAATTTGAACGCATTTTTGCATTGGATGATGCGGCTATGGAAAAAACGGAAGATCCTGCAGATACAAACGATGCAGAAAAAGAATAAAAACTGCGCCCCACTTTCTTTTTGGGGCGCTTTTTTTGTGATTTTTTTCTGCTCTGTTGACAGTTTTTTTGTGATTTGATATAATAACACTACGCTAAACAGCAAAGGATGGGAAATGTATGATTCTGACAATTGATATTGGTAATACAAATATTGTACTTGGCGGGTTCGATGGTGATGAGCTAACTTTTGTTTCTCGTATCGCAACTAATCCATTGAAAACGGAAGACGAATACGCAACAAAAATTTGCAGCATTCTCTCTTTGCACGGTATCGAACAGGCTTCTGTCAGCGGCGCAATTATTTCTTCTGTTGTTCCGCCTCTCAACGATATCATTAAAAAAGCAATTCATATGGTCTATCATATTGACGCTCTCTTGGTTGCACCGGGGATTAAAACCGGCATCAATATCAAATGCGACGACCCATCTTCTGTCGGTGCAGATATGATTTGTGCCTGTGTTGCTACACACAAGCTCTACGGAAGTCCGTCCCTGATTATTGATATGGGAACAGCTACCAAAATCATGCTGATGGATGATAGCGGTGCATTTTGCGGGGCTTCCATTGCTCCTGGTGTTAATATTGCGCTCAAGGCTTTGAGTTCCGGAACAGCTCTGCTCCCACAGATTCCGCTGACAAAACCGAAATCTGCAATTGGTAAAAACACCGCTGATTGTATGATTTCCGGCGTTGTGTACGGCAATGCCTGCAGTATTGACGGAATGATTGATTTGTTTTGCGCTGAATACGGTAAAGTTTTAAATGTATACGCTACCGGCGGTTTATCGACAAAAATCATCCCCCATTGCAGACACAACGTGACAATAGATGAAAATCTGTTATTAAAGGGATTAAACATCATATACAAATTAAATCAAAAATAAGTGTATATGTCTTCATCAGAAGTTCATATAAAATTTTATGCGTTGTATCGCTAAAGGCGAACGACAGCAAGGAGGATTTTTTATGAGTAAAGTAACATCAACAAAAAACATGGTACTTGCGGCGCTTTTAACTGCAATTGTATTTGTTCTACAATTTGTATTTGCAGCGCTGATGCGTGCAGGGATATTCTCTTTTTCCCTGGTATTGGTACCAATCGTTATCGGGGCAGCGCTTTGCGGCTCTAAAATCGGCGCATGGCTTGGGTTTGTATTCGGCGTAGCAGTTCTATTAAGTGGTGACGCAGGCCCATTTTTAGCAGTCAATGTGCCAGGAACAATTATTACGGTTTTAGTAAAGGGAACGCTTTGCGGCTATCTTTCCGGGTTCACCTATGAATTCTTACAAAAACGCACAAAAACACTTTCAGTTTTTGCAGCAGCAATTGTTTGCCCTGTTGTAAATACAGGCATCTTTTTAATCGGCTGCCTAATCTTTTTTATGGACACGATAACTGCCTGGGCAGGCGGCACAAATGTTGCGCAATATATGATTTTAGGTCTTGTTGGAATTAATTTTTTAATTGAGCTTGGGTGCAATCTGGTTTTAAGTCCAATTATCGTTCGATTAATCGGTCTGGGACAAATAAAGAATTAAAATAACGAAGCGGTAGCTACGGCTACCGCTTCATTTATCCGCAAATGGCGTGCTTTAACTCCTGCCACCATTCGACCAACTTAAATGCAGGTTTTATTTTTATATTTTCCTCGCCATGTATTAGCGCATAGTTTTCCTTTCCCATTCCCTCTTCTAATTTTCTTAAATCCTCCGATTTAATTTCTCCACGGGTTTCATTGGTAAAACAAAGCGGCGGCGACATTACACACCACCAGTTTTCGCCTTTTGCGTTTCCCAATAAGATCCTGACAGCATCATATTCGCCCGCGGGCAGAATAATATTCTCATATTGTTTCGTCGGAAAATAACACTTTTCAAACGATATTTTACATTTATAATCTTTTTGATGCTCAGAAAGCACCGTTTCGGTTATTTTCGTTATCTCATCAAAATTTTCGTAGAATACTTCTTTGCAGCATTCCACATTTAATTCCGAGACATACGCTAAAACAGCATCTCTTACCGCAAGTTTTGCCGCTTGGTCGGACGCATCGTCCGAGTTTGCAACAATGTGAAGCCGCACCAAACACGATGATATGCTGCCTACTGCTGCCTCAGAGCCGATAATCCAAG
>JAZSOJ010000082.1:0-4447 GCA_045536855.1 Clostridia bacterium
GATGAAAGAAAAGTACCAAAAGAGTTATGGGACACAAGACATTTTTACAGATGGGATGACGGATGGGAGGCCCTTGTGAGCGTTAAGAGAATGCCTATTAACGAAGCGAGAAAAATCACAAGAAAATCAAGAGGTTTTTGCGGATATGACTGGATGATTAAAACATTGGTTTTGGATGGTTATATTCACGATAGCAATGGAAGAAGAGGTTGAGCTATGAGAATATATATTAGCGTGGAAGAAGCAGAAGAAATCCCGGAGGATTTGTGGGACATTATCATGAGATTGCAGGGGGAATTGGAATAATGGCAGGGGTGTATATTAAGGGGATGGACAAGCCAAAAGAGTGCCGAGACTGTCCGTTCAATATTGGGGTATGTGCCGCAAAAGTGGCTGTATTTGGAAAAAAGCCTCTTCACGATTCGGGAGAAGGATGGTGCCCCCTCGTGGAAGTCCCCGACCACGGAGATTTGATAGATAAATCAGAGAAGGTAGATGCTCTGTATTACGAGGATAAGTTTGGCGGGTGGTCAATCAAGACAAAGACCGTGGGTGAGGTCTTGGCTGAAATGTGTCAAGCACCACCGAAAGTAGTCATCCCGGCAGAGAGGGAGGAAAGGAAAGAATGAATGACTTAATCAGCAGAGAAGAAGCATTCGAAGCGGTTTATCAAGGGTTGAGAAGACCATCAAACGACCCTGCTTGGATAAGGATTTGCAACGAACTTAAAAATGTACCTTCCGCCCAACAATGGATTCCTGTAACAGAGAGGTTACCGGAGTTTGAAAAATTGGTGCTTGCGTGGGTAGAGAACAAAAACCCGAATGGAAGGTTTAACAGGCCGGGGATTCACACGGCACAGTTAAAAGATAAAAAGCCCGAACACGACCCGGAAGGGAAGAAAAACATTTGGGGCATTCCGGGATATGACAGCGAGTGGACGGTGTGGGCATGGAGCTATTTCTCGGAGCCGGATGTGAAGGCATGGATGCCTCTGCCGGAACCGTACAAGGAGGAAAAACAATGAATGACTTAATCAGCAGACAGGCGGCGATTGACCAAATCGAATGCTTGATGGATGACAAAACGAAAGTACATTATAACCACGGATGTGCAGATGCGACAGCGACATTAAAGAATCTACCGCCCGCACAGCAATGGATTCCAATTGACAAGGATTTGCCCGATAAAAAGGAATTGCCCGATAATTTTATTGATGTGCTTATTTCCATAGAGGATGCTGTTTTTATAGCATATCGTTTGGGAATTCACTGGCATATATCGGGTGGAGGCGAGAAGTTCATTGATTTCGCTGATGCATGGATGCCTGCACCGAAGCCGTACAGGGAGGACTAAAAATGTCTATCGGACAAATAGTGTGTATTTTGTTTATCGGCTGTTTAATATTTTTTGTAGGTATTCTTGTCGGTATGGATATGCAAGGTGATATTTATTCGAGGTATGAGGATGAAGAACACAAAAAACGAGATAGTGAAGAATGCCGTAAACATAGCGAAAAATAATAAGACTATTGAATGCAACCAGGAAGCTATTAAGGACATAAAAAAAAGATGCGAATCGAAGTGTGTCCATCCTGCTGTCTTTGAAAACATGGTTTGTGAGTATGTAGGGATAATTAAGCGCCTCATTATTGCATTGTGCATAGTGTCTGTGTTATTGTTTGTGTCGAATGTTATCTGGATTGTTTCGACGCAAAAGAGAGAAGTTGAGACGACAATAATTACAAATGATGGAACGTCAAATTATGTCGGGCACAATGGATCGATCAATGGGGGTGATTGAATGACAAGAGAAGAGGCGATAACCGAACTTGAACTGATGAAATCGGATGTTGAACATGCGGAAGCGATAGATTTTGCAATTAAAGAATTATCAAAAACAGGCACTTGGATTTTTAGTGCATTTTCCGGTGAATGGACATGCTCACACTGCAAATTATTCACGTCAGACGATTTCAGCGTTTTGGTGTATAGGCACTGTCCGATTTGTTCGGCAAAGATGCGGATTGCCGAAGAACAGAATTCGCACTAAAAGAACACTTTTATTTCATTCCCATAAAATTGAATAGGATATAAGATAAAGCCATAAGTTCCGGGAGGGAGTTATGGCTTTTGTTTTTGAGAATCCGAATCCAAGACACGTCCTTGTTGGTGATTGCGTAGTCCGAGCACTCGCAATCGCCACGAAAAAGTCTTGGGAGCAGGTTTTCACAGAACTATCGGTCTACGGGTTTATGTCTTGCGATATGCCGTCGAGCAATGCCGTATGGGGGCAGTACCTATCCGATTTAGGCTTTGAGCGGGATGTTGTGTATGATTCTTGCCCTGCGTGTACCGTCCGTGACTTCTCCGACCGGAACAGGCGAGGCACGTATATTTTGGGAACCGGGTCACATGTGGTCTGTGTAATAGACGGAAACTATCACGATACATGGGATTCCGGAGACGAGGTGCCAATATTTGTCTGGAGGAGGTCACAATAATGCCGAATTATTATCCGACGTATAATCCGTACCTATCAGCGGCGCACATGCCGCAGGTGCAGGCCCCGGCACAGGCTCCCGTAGCTCAAACTCCCAGCATATTGTGGGTGCAGGGCGAAGCCGGAGCAAAATCATATCTTGTAGGAGCTGGACAGTCTGTCCTGCTGATGGATTCCGAAAGTAGCAAGTTTTATATCAAATCAACCGACACCAGCGGTATGCCTATGCCGCTCCGGGTTTTTGAGTATGAGGAAAAGACACAGGCGCAACAGGCGGCGCCAGTGACACAAGCGAATCAGTACGTCACGCATGAAGAGCTAAAAAAGTGGACGGATGATTTGATGAATAAGATTATGCAGGAGGGCGTCTAAAATGGCTCAAAATCCACTTTACAACCTTTTAGGTGGAAATATGCTACCGAAACAGTTAAACGGCTTTATGAGCCAGTTAGAGGCATTCAAGAAGCAGTATAAGGGCGACCCGAAGACTCAGATACAGCAGATGCTTGATTCCGGGCAGATAAGCCAAACACAGTACAACCAAGCAGTGCAGATGGCGAACGCTCTGTCGCAGATGTTTAAGGGATAGGCTTTTCCGCCGGGTGCGCAACGGCGAGGAGTAAATACACAAAAGGAGAATCACTATGGGATTAACAGATGAAGGAAGTGGCGGCATCCCTGCCACGATGTTAGTAGGCCCGGCGAACTTTGCCGGAACTGCCGCTGGTATGCCTTATCCTGTGTATATGGGTGGCGGCCAGCAGGGCGGAGGAAACGGCTGGGGCGGAGACGGGAACGGATGGTGGATTATACTTCTGTTCATCCTGCTGGCGTCCGGGAACTGGGGCGGCAATAATGGCAACAACGGCGGAGGGTTCTTCGGCGGTGCGCCTATCGTTCTGAACGATGGTAACGGCGGTTCCGTACAGCGTGGCTTTGACCAAGCGGCTATCATGGCTGGCCTTGGCGACATCAACAGCGGAATTTTCGGCATCCAGAACAGTTTGTGTAACGGCTTTGCCGGGGTGAACCAGACCGTGAGCAACGGCTTTGCACAGGCAGAGATTGCGGAAAATAGCAGGCAGATGGCGAATATGCAACAGATGTTCAACCTGTCTACGCAGTTTGCGAACTGTTGCTGTGAGAACAGGCTGGGCATTGCCAACCTTGGCGCAGACTTAGCCCGGGAAGCGTGTGCTGACCGTGCGGCTGTGACAGAAGGTGTAAGAGACATCCTTGCCAATCAGAACATGGGCATTCAGCGCATCCTTGACCAGCTTTGCTCTGACAAGATTGACGCAAAGAACGAGCGGATTGCTGACCTTGAGCGTCAGCTCACTATGGCGAACCTCAACGCTTCACAGATTGCACAGACCGCTCAGATTCAGCGTGGACAGGTGGCAGAGGTTGATGCCCTGTATCAGCGTCTGAAAGATTGTCCTGTACCCACAATGCCTGTGTATGGTATGACACCGATTTTCACCTGCCCCAACAACAACGGTTGCGGGTGCGGATGCGGCGGTAACTTCTAAGGAGGCGTGTCATGGCAGAATATTTAGCGAATAATGGGGTGCAGGCCGTATCTCTGAATGCTCCTGTGATTTTCACCGCTTCTATCCCCTGCACCAAAGGGTATGTGTACCATGAGGATGAAACAGGGATTTTTATTCTCCGTGGCATAGTCAATAATCCGTGTGGGTGCTTTGCACAGTATCAGGTGACGTTCAATGGGAATATTGCCATCCCTGAGGAGGGAGAAGTCACACCTATTGCGGTGGCTATCTCCGTGAATGGGGAACCTCGTCTGACCAGCCGGGCGATTTTCACGCCTGCGGCAGTGGACGAGTACGGCAATGTAACCAGCACAGCGATTATAAAGGTGCCGAAAGGCTGTTGCTTTAGTCTGGCGGTAGAGGCGGTCCCCGCTTCTTCCGACCCGACTGTT
>JAZSOJ010000123.1:0-3767 GCA_045536855.1 Clostridia bacterium
AGAGTTCTTCGAGTTCTTCTCCTAAAGCTTCTGCATCTTCTGCGGATACATCTGCGCCGTAGAATACGCTTAAAATTTCGCTGTCGTCATCCGTCATGGATGCAAATAAATCTTTTAATACGGCGGCAGGATCGTCGCCGGTTTTGGTGATTTTACCGTCATCCAAACCGATAATCGTACCTTCCGGCATCGATTTTCCCTCGAATGGGAATTCACGAACTGCATAGGTAACCGTTCCGGTTTTGATAGATGCCAGTGCCTGCGTCATCGCTGCTGCATTTTCCTCCGGAGATGCCGAGGGGTTAAATGCGAGTTTTGCACTCATTCCCTGCGGAACCGAACGGGATGGAATGACGATTACATTTTTGTCCGTGAGGCCTTTGACCTGCTCCGCTGCCATAATAATATTTTTATTGTTCGGCAAGACAAAAATCGTCTTGGCAGAAATTTTTTCGATTGCACTTAAAATATCATCGGTCGACGGATTCATTGTCTGACCGCCTTCGATCACGGTATCGCAACCCATATCGGTAAAGAGTTGTGATAATCCGTTGCCGGCAGCAACTGCCGCAAAGCCGTATTCCTTTTCCGGAACAGACGCACGAGGAACCTCAACGACCTTACTGTCGTGCTGATATTTCATATTGTCAATTTTAATATCAGTCAGTGCCCCAAGCTTCAATGCCTGCTCAATCACATAGCCCGGATTATTGGTGTGAATGTGTACCTTAATGATTTCGCCGTCGTCGATAACAACCATGGAATCGCCCTTGGTTTCAATGTTCTTGCGGAACAAATTACTGCTTGCCGCAGGACTATTTTTATTGATGATAAATTCCGTGCAGTAGGAGAATTTAATGTCAACCTCCGTTTCCTTGCGGACAACGGTTTGCTCCATCGAAAGACGTTGGTCAGTCAGCTCAACAATTTTACCGGTCTTTAAGTATTCGAGCGCACCTTCAAGCAAGTAAAGAATACCCTGACCGCCGGAGTCAACGACGCCTGCCTGCTTAAGCTGCGGCAGAATTTCCGGTGTGCTGTCAAGGCTTTTCTGAGCTGCCAAAATAACGATTTCCATCAGCTCAACGATATCTGCAGTTTCAGGAAGAGCCTTTTCGCCGGCTTTTGCGCCGTCACGGCCAACGGAAAGAATGGTACCTTCCACCGGTTTCATAACAGCACGATAAGCGGAATTTACGCCTTCTGTAAACGATTCTGCTACGTCCTTTGCATCCAGAATGGAACATTCCTTCATGCGCTTGGACATACCACGGAAAAACTGTGACAGAATAACGCCTGAATTGCCTCGTGCGCCACGCAAAGATGCGCTTGCAACAGCGGACATTACGCCGCTGACTTTATCATAATCATTGCTTAAAAGTTCTCGAGCAGCAGCGCTGATCGTCATAGACATATTAGAGCCGGTATCGCCGTCCGGTACAGGGAAAACGTTTAAATCATTCAAGATTGTTTTATGATTACAGAGCCGATTGGCTCCGGACAAAAACGCCTCTTTGAGCACCTTGGCGTCAATGGTATTTAACAAGGGGGACACCTCCATTTTGTAATACGCAAAAATTATTGGTTCACACGGATTCCTTCTACGTTCACCGTAACCTTGCCGACCTTAAAGCCGGTCATGTTTTCAACGCTGTAACGGACATTTTTCATGATACTGTCAGAAATGACTTTGATATTTACACCGTATTCTACGATGATGTGTAAATCAATGCTGATTTTATCATCTTCCGTAGCAACATGAATACCCTTGGTAATACTGTCCCAGCCTAAAAGGTTCGCAATATTATCGGACGCACTGCGATATGCCATGCCGACAACGCCATAGCAACTGGAAGCGACTTTTCCCGCAATTCTTGCAATTACGTTTGTGGACATTACAACTGCGCCGTATTCATTTTCTGTTTTGATTGCCATACAAGTTCCTCCTATCTGAAATCAAAGCTTGTGCATCACTGTTAAACGCTACAAATTTTGTCCGAAACAAAGCACAAAAAACGGACAAAACTATCACATTATATGTATTATAACACAAAAAGAGAAAAAATACCAGCAATATTTTATATCTTTTTTTGAAAACTTTTAAAAAAGGAGCAAGAGCGAAAAAAAGGAAAAAAGGCTTGATTTTTTGAGGGTTTCAAAAAATCAAGCCTTTTCGAAGAGCATCGCAGCCTTCGTTCGTTTGTGCGAGAAAATTATTCTGCGCCGTCTCGTGCAGGGAGCTTTTCCTTAAAAAGAAGGGTAATGCTCCAAAGTCCTGCGATTCCCACCAGAGAATAAATGATGCGGCTGATCATGGACATCTGGCCGCCGAACAGGGCTGCTACAAAATCGAAGCCAAACAGGCCGATGGAGCCCCAGTTCAGTGCGCCGATAATCACAAGCACCAACGAAACATTGTCTATCGTACTGGTCATATCGTCCCAACTCCTTTATTAGAATCTGAAATAATATTATTTCGGACACTAAACATTATATCCAAAGAATCGGGCAATATGCGGAAAAAATAAAATTCGTATTAATTTTCCAACAGGAAAACAAAAAATGAAAAAAGAACATAAAACGAACGGCTTCAGAATATGTTAGAAGAAAAAGCAGAGGAGGGAACCGTATGTATCGGGCAGGAGAATTCAGACAAAAGGAAGTAATCAACATTACAGATGCTTCCCGGCTTGGTTTCGTGTCAGACGTTGAGGTAAGCATGGAAAAGGGAGAAATAGAAGCCATTATCGTTCCCGGAAGGACGAAGTTATTTAATTTCGGAAAATCAGGTGATTATAATATATCGTGGGACAAGATTAAGCGGATCGGCGAGGATTTAATCTTAGTTGAATTGCCGGCAATATCGCCAAACGGGAAAAAATAAAAGAGGTCATTTTGACCTCTTTTATTCATATTTTAAAAACCATTCATTAATATTATTATATAAATTTGAAGTGGTCGGGCGGATGTTTCCTCTCAGGTTATCATCAAAAATGAAAGAATCATTTTTAAAGTAGAGCGCCACAATCGGCATATCCTGTTTTAAGAGGGTACACATCTCGCCATATAATTCTTTGATTTGGGCCAACGAATCTATTTTGTCTGCATGATGCATCAGATCGTCCAAAAGGGTATTGGAGACACCAAAACAATTATATCCTGATTCCAATAAAAATTTCATGTCATAGTTATCAGACAGATCCGTTTCACAAACGGCCAGCTGATATTGACCGGCGTTGATGCGAGCAACATAGCTTTCAAATGGAACGGTTTCTACGTAGGAACGAATACCAACACGCTCTAAGGCGGATTTAATTTGCGATGCCAGCTTTACTCGCAGGGAATTGTCCTGATTGACTAAAATAGAGAGGTCCAAAACATCGGTTGTCTGGTTGCGAACACGGTCCAGTTTTCCATCACTGTTAGAATCGGCCCAGCCATCTTGCGCAAGAAGATTCTTTGCCGCTTCCTCGTCGAACAAACAAGCAGACTGATCCTTGCGGAATAGCCAGGAGTCAGGATGGAGCGGGATATCGCAGGCAACCGCTCGACCGGAAACAAAAGTGTTAATCAGTTCCTCACGATTCAATGCGGCAGAGATCGCCCGTCTCGTATCAGCGGTTGCGAGAGCAGAAGTATTATGGTTCACCCCTAAATAGACAAGATGATTTGTCGGAAAATCAACAGAGGAAACTCTGCGTTTCGGAGTATATTCTGTGGGGCTGAGCACTTCGGACGACAATGCATCGATATTGTGGTTTTCCAGC
>JAZSOJ010000094.1:0-3127 GCA_045536855.1 Clostridia bacterium
TGCAATCATCTCCGCCGAGCTGAACGCGCAGCGCCAAGGAACCACGCTCATCGATTTGCCATAGCGGTATTTTTGCGGTCACCCGCAGACCGGAGACATCACGAGCGGCGGACCAGTCCATTGAATAAATGGGCAGCTCTCGAGAAGAAGGGGAACCGGCGAATTTATAGGATTCATCAAGCTTTATCCACTTTGGGGACTCTTCTGCAGAGGGCGTTTGATATACTGCTGCCGGGCGCCGGTTCAACCGAAGATTCTGCATCCGTGAATAGACCGCTGTAGAGAGAAGCTCCTGAGTAGAAAGCTCGTTTAATGCTGCATATAGGCATTCCCAAACATCACCGGACTTCTCTTTTGTTATCGGGAAAGGAAGTTCAACTCCATATGTTTCGACGAGCATGCGGTTTGCAAAGCAAAACTCTTCGGTCATGTGATAGCGGAGGATAAGCTCTTCAGCAAGCTCTTGATCTATTTTGTTCTCGAATTTTTCGATGTATAGGGCAATTTCCTTTAAAAGATGTATGGGAAATGTATATTCTTGGCGTTTGGAACAATTGAATACTGTCATTTGCTGTGCGGCGTGCTTCGCGAAATGGTGAACGAGAGCGATGAGCTCGTCAGTGTGGCCAAGCACAGGAAAGATGGTCTCGCGAATTTTAATATAGCGTTGCCTGGAAATTAGCTCGGCAGTAGTCTTGCTATGCAGAGAAAAGCTGATTGAATTCGATATCTTGAAAGGTGTGACATGCACTTCGACGGGTTTGCGTCTTTCGTTGGAATCGATCAGGCTTCCGGCATGTCCGTGCCAGAGTGTCATGTCCGGATGACCGCTTTGATAATTCAGGCAAAAATCTTCTTCTCCGATTGCCTTTCCGCCATTATAAACATATCCTGCATCCCGGAAGCGCTGTAAAACCAGGTTTGCATCTTCGGGACGAACAAGAATATCGATGTCTGCGCTTTTCCGCATCCAAGGCCGTTCATAAAGTGCTTCAGCCAAAATTGGACCTTTAAAAAATATGTATTGACAAGATGTGAGGATTTTATTAATTTCCTGGCAACAGGAAATTGCGAAAGCGTGTTGGATGCGATCCTCCATATTAATGTTTGGAAACGGGATTGCCAAATCGATCGACTCCTTCACCTGCCTGCTTGCATTTGGATTATAACACAGACTATAATCCATGTCAAGCGCTAGCCTATAAAAACAAAAAATAAAAACCAAACTATGCCCAAAATAGGCAAAAAATAAAAACGCCAATAACAAGCGATAATACGGGCTAAAAATATATTGCAAAATTGATGCTTTGGTGTTATACTGCAAATGAGCCGCCTCAAAAGCAAAAAGCTGTCGGCGAACCGACAGCTTTTCGGGTATTAACGAAACTCCCAGTTGGGGCACATTATCGACTTGGCCGTAAGATCAATGTGTCTTGCAAGTTCGGCTACAGTAATAGTAGTAACAACGGGTACTTTCCACAGCTTCATTCTTTAGGTTCCCTCCTTTTAGAAAATAGAAGTATTTTTTTTGACAGATCCTGAAAAAGTGTTGTATTGATGCTGTAAAGAACGGACTTTCCTTCGGATCTTGTCTTTAAAACGCCGGCTTTGAGCATACATGACAGGTGATAGTATGTGTTTGGCGCCGAAAGTCCGAGCGCCGCTTCTACATCTTTTGCAATTATCTCTCCGTGTCTGTCAACCAATTCCAGAATAGAATAGCGATTTGCATCGGAAAGCGACTGACAGAATGCCTTTAAATCCACCTGCAGGGTATCAGCTTTAAGGGAAGAGAGCACTTTGTTGTATTCGCTGCCGAGCAGCAAAAATAAGGAGTTCTCTCTCAGATTGCAATAGACAATAGATTGAGCATACAAACAAAATGAAACATGCACGATCTCGTAATTTGTAGTATCAACACTGCAAATCTTTATTTCCTTGAGCAGTTGAGCAACCGCGTCGAAGTCAAATGTTTCGCGCAGGCGGTTATGCAAATTGTAATTGCGATTATAATCTAATTCCTGAAAGAAACTTTTAGACAGGAGTTCATCAGATAACTTTCGCAGAGTTATTTCTGGATTGATAAAGAAATCGTATAATGCTGCCTTGATTTCACTAGGATGGTCGCAGCTTTTAATTGTTTGGCTCAAAGTGCTGAGTGAGTTCTTGCATGCATCACGCTCTAAATCGCTGAGCGAAGGAAAATAGTGCATGAGTACATTGTCGATGGCTCTCTGCGTATCGAAAAGTTCGTTTCGCACAGCAGAAAGGTCATATTCATCCCGGAGGATAGCATCGATCTTTTCATCAAAATACATATGCGACATAAAACATTTGCCGGACTCATCTGTGTGAAAAAAGATACGAAGATCTTCAGGTATCGGCGGCAGTTTCTCAAGAAGCTGCGCGTAATGGGCGCGTTCTTCGGATGTAGTATGCCTCAACGGAGTGTCAGTTCGAAAATTTTCTTGGTTAAAATGCAACACAAACAAAAAAAACAGATCCTGCAACTGCCCTGGAGTGTTCGAAAAACGGATGTGAGCCATACATATACCTCGCTTGTTTTTTTTATAGTAGCACACCGCGCTTAGAATTGCAAGATGTTTTTAGCCGTATTTATAATAAAAAACTTAAAGGATTAAAAAGAGATTAAAAATGCTGACGATTTTTATCGACGTACCGTTCCAAACTAATTTTGCGGTGCAAACAGATGATCAAAAAATAATAAATTCCATTGTGGCGAGCTATGGGCAATATGCGAAACAAGGAGAAATTTCTGACGGAACGGTAGTAATCGATGTTCGAAATAAGAGGACAAGTTACTGTATGACCTGCTCCGGTAGGATTGTGCATACGCAAGCTCCTTTGATAGAAATCGAGAGCATAATGTATGACCTCCGCCAATACTCGCCCGAAGTCTTTGCCATGCACGGCGGAGCTGTGGAACATAACGGAGGCGCAGTTCTGCTGCTTGCCCCGAGCACGACAGGCAAAACTACGTTGACTGCGTACCTGACACATTTGGGGTTTGGCTATATTACGGATGATTGTATTCTCCTTGATCGGAAGAGCTTTGCCGTGCACCCTTATTGCGCTCCTGTTCATTTGCGTGAAGGTGGGTTTGAAG
>JAZSOJ010000121.1:0-7507 GCA_045536855.1 Clostridia bacterium
GCTTAACGCACTTTCCACCGCCGGGTTTAGTTTGCAGACCACGAAGAACGGCAAAGGTCAGATTTCCTTGGAGCTTACGGGGCATGTGTCTATTGATGCGCAATCCGTTATGCCTATGGTGTTCTACTCTATGGAGGGGGAAGTCTAACAATTAAGAATGGAGGAAAGAAAGAGCATGAAAAGATTGTCTGAATTCAAAAACGAAGAAGCAGTTATCGTGATTTCGAGGTTACTGCAACCCATTTTTAGGATCCTCGAACGCATTCGGGATATAAAGCGTCCCGAAAATATGCCGCCGATGCAGTTGGTGTCTGAAATGCTCGAGGCAAGCCCCAAAGATGTGGTGGAGATTTTTGCCATATTGAGTGAGAAGCCGGTAGAAGAATATGAGTGCAACGGTGCTGAAATGATGGCGAATGCGCTAAAGCTGGCTTCTGACAAAGAATTTATGGAGCTTTTTGGCTTGCAGAGTCAGACAGAGACCTCATCTGGCTCTGCATCGGAGAATACCGAGGGCCGTTAAGCGTAATCAATTTTATGCGGTACGTTAGAGCACGGTATGCAACCCATAACCGTGAATTAACGTACCGCATTTATGTTACAGACGCATTGAAGGTGCTTGGTAATTTAGAGGTCAGATATTACGATTATATCCGAAGGCCAAAACGTACACGTTCTGAAATGGAAATAATCAATTCTATCAAAAATAAGTTAGAAAAGGCGAGGCAGGAAAATGAATCTGTTTGACTTATTCGCTACAATAAATCTGGATAGCAGTAATTATGAGCAGGGAATGAGTGATGCTGAAAATTCTGCATCCAGTTTAGCTTCCAAACTAAAAAACGGACTTGGCACTGCCGGGAAGGTCGGAGCGGCCGCAATAACGGCGGTCACTGCGGCAAGTACTGCGGCCGCAACCGCTCTCACAAAAGGCGCTTCCGATTTGGCTTCTTACGGTGATGAAATCGACAAGAACAGCCAGAAAATGGGCATATCGGCGCAGGCATATCAAGAGTGGGATGCCATTTTACAGCATAGTGGATCCAGTATTAGTGCCATGCAAAAGGGTATGATAAAGCTCCAGACGGCGGTCGCCAGTGGCAGTGATGTGTTTGAAAAGCTCGGATTGTCCCAAGAAGAAGTTGCCAGTATGAGCACAGAGGACTTGTTTGCGGCGACTATTGCCGGATTACAGGGCATGGAAGAAGGGAGCGAGCGCACTGCCTTGGCGCAAGAACTTTTAGGGGGCGCAGTAAAAGAACTTGGGCCGCTTCTCAACACATCTGCCGAAGAAACAGAGGCTATGCGTAAGCGAGTACATGAGTTGGGCGGTGTATTGAGTGACGAGGCTGTGAAAGCGTCTGCCGGGTTCCAAGATTCTTTACAGGATATGCAGACTGCTTTTGCCGGGATAAAGAACGGGATATTGTCCGATATGCTTCCGGGGATGACTTCCTTGATGAACGGATTTACAAGTCTGATTGCTGGAGAAGAAGGTGCGGAAGAGGCTATAAGCTCTGGCATGAACAGCATGGCTGAAGGGATTACCGGAGCAGTCAATAAGTTTATGGAAGTCGGGAGCAAACTTATTCCGGCTTTATTGGATGCGATTATTGATAATCTCCCGGCGATGGCCGAATCCGGGATTATGCTTATCGAGTCGATTGTTTCTGCGATTGTCAATAATCTACCCAAGTTTGTGAAAGCGGGGCTGGAGATTATTCAGGCGATTGCCAATTCCCTATCAAAAAATGTGCCTGTGCTTGTTAAAGCTATGGTGTCGGCCATTACTGAAATTGCAAAGATGCTGACTAATCCGAGCACGCTGTCTGGGCTGTTGAATGCCTTTGTAGAGATTATGACATCTCTTGCCGAAACGATTTCCGATAGTATCCCGGAACTTGTAGAGGCATTTATGATTGTCATTGACAATCTTGTAAACTTTGTCATGGATAACCTGCCTGTATTTATCAATGCGGCGGTCAGTATCATACTGGCCTTGGTGGATGGATTTGCAGAGGCACTGCCTGTATTGCTGGAATACCTTCCTCAAATCATTACGGGCATTGTGGATGGCCTTATGGAGATGCTTCCCCAGATAATCGAAGCAGGGGTTGTTTTGCTGACTGCACTTGTCGATAACATGCCGACTATCTTAACAACGATTGCCGAGAAGTTGCCGGAAATCATCGGCCAGATAGTTGGGACAATCACATCCCATATACCAGAGATTGTCGGTTTGGGCTTTACGCTGTTCACTGCTTTGATTGACAATTTGCCGGAAATCATTAAGACGATTGTAGGGGAACTTCCCCGGATTTTGAACGGCATTCTGAACAAGCTGACTGATATGATACCTGATATCATTATGATGGGCTTTGATCTGCTGATTGCTCTGATTGAGGACTTGCCTCATATAATCGTGGAGCTGGTCAAACACATGCCGGAAATCATATCTGCTATTGTCGGCGGTCTTACGGCTGGCATTGGTAGTATTGTAGATGTAGGTGTAGCTATTGTAGAAGGCCTTTGGGACGGAATTAAGAGTATGGGGAGCTGGTTGTGGAACAAAGCGTCTGGCTTTATTGGAGATGTCGTTGGCGGCATCGCTGATTTCCTTGGTATTGCTTCACCGTCTAAAGTGTTTGCTGAAATGGGTGAAATGATTGACCGGGGCCTTGTGAAAGGTATTGAAGACTATGCGGATTTAGCTGTGGAAGCGGCTGAAGGAATGTCCGATGATGTTATTGACGCCGTAAATACGGATTTAGACTTTACTGCAAACGCCACGTCTGATACAATGGGAGCAGGAAACAGAGGAGGCGTGGTTATCAATGTCTATGGCGAAGAGGGACAGGATGTGAACGAGTTGGCGGAGGTTATAAGCCAAAAGATGGCGTTTGCTTATTCTCAAGAACAGGCTGTTTGGGCATAGTGAGGTGATGTAATGGCTACTGCTACTATAACTTTTGAAATAGTAAATGGGTATTGGTCGGATGGGACAGATACGCCAAAAACCAGAGAGTTAACTGTGGGGCAACAAATAGGCACTGATTATCCGTCTGCCGCTGGTTCAACGCCCAAACCGGGATGGTGGAACGGTGTTAGCGATTGGGAGCCCGACCCTTATAGTTATGTAGTAGAGGGCCCTGCGACGATTAGGTATGTTTATTCTGTTCCATTGGTTCCTGTAACTTACGAAATAGTAAACGGGTATTGGCCGGATGGGACGGATGCACCAAAAATTAGACAGGAGCCTTTGGGGTATAGAATAAGAAGTTACCCATCCACCGCTGGTTCAACGCCTAAACCGGGATGGACGGGTGATGGTATATGGAACCCTTCTGGGTTGCCTTCTCATTATACAGTAGAAGGCCCTATGACTTTTACGTATTCTTATACCACCCCTCTGATTACGATAACTTACGAAATAGTAAACGGGACTTGGTCAGACGGTACAGATGCGCCAATCAGTAAAGAGTATAGTGAGGGTTCTCGAATACAAAACGAACCAAGAAGTATGAAACCAAAACCGGGGTGGGGAGGTACAGGCTCATGGTCGCCTCGTGACCCGTATTACACTCAGGCTACAGCCGCCATGACTTATACGTATTCTTACACTACTCCCATAATTACTGTAACTTACGAAATAGTAAATGGTACTTGGTCAGATGGAACGGATACGCCGATTAGCAAAGAATATAGTGAGGGTTCTCAAATACGAAATGAACCGAGAAGTATGACGCCAAAAACTGGGTATCGAAATGGCGCATGGGAGCCTTATGACCCGTATTATACTCTGGCCACAGGGGATGTTACTCAATTTGTTTATAGATATGTTGGAATCCCCCGCACAGTTACTTACCACATAGCAGACGGCACTTGGGCAGACGGTACTACTACACCCAAAACCGAAACGGTGGTAAATGGCGATAGCCCGGTAGAAGTGCCAACAGGCATGATTCCGAGTGACGGGTTTTCCGAAAATGGTAGCTGGTCTCCGCATAACCCCAACGGGTATGTTGTTGACGGGAACATAGATTTTACGTACACATTTGAAGCCATACCCATAAAAGATTGGGCTGTTTTACTGCGTATCGTAAACGGGATGTGGGACGATGGCTCCATAACGTCAAAGCAATATACTGTGGTGGATGGACAAACAATTCCTGCTGTTCCTACAGGCATGATGCCTTTTGAGGGGTTTGGGAATGGGTATTGGAGTTCCGACCCGTCCGCTCCTATACGAGAGGACAGAACATTTGTTTACACTTTCCGGCGCATAGCACCGAGTGATGAGGTTCACTTTTTCACCCTTGGTGATGTGGACAGCATAAACCTTGGTATGTACATCGGTGGTCAGCATACTTACAATGCACCTAAAAGGGACGTGACAAAGATAAGTGTACCCGGAAGGAATGGCGATTTGATACAGGACAACGGGCGGTTTCTTAACGTGCAAGTGCCCTATAATGTGGTCGTAATGGAACAGTTTAGGGAGCGCACGGATGAATTAAAAGCGTGGCTGTTGTCAACGTCCAAATACAGGAAACTTGTTGACACGTACCATCCGGGGACATATAGGCTTGCGAGGGTTGGAGAGGACATTGTTTTCAATACGTCCGCATTCAATCTCACGGGTAAGACGCAGGTAATCTTCGACTGCAAACCCCAACGGTTCCTTGATGAAGGGGATGAGGTTGTGGAAATATCTGCAGGCTCGAATACGATTGTTAATCCGACTCTGTTTGACTCGGAACCGATACTGAAAGTGTATGTTTCGGGCGGGGACGTAAACGCTACTTTGCGCATTAACAATGCGGAAATGGAATTGAGGAACATTGACGGGTATATCGTTATAGACAGCGAAATAAAAGAGTGCTACAAGGATGGTCAAAGTAGGAACTCTCACGTGGTACTGGCCAATTACAAGTTTCCCACGCTTAAACCCGGTATAAACAGTTTTGAGTTTTCTTCTGGGATAACCAAAATTGAAGTCACTCCCAAATGGTGGACGATATGATACCAGTATTATATAGTGCGTATGAATATGAGTTTCAGACAATGGGCATTTGCCCGTTGTCTGATTGTGCTTCGGTTAGGGTTAGGCGGGTTCTGAACGGCAAAGACGAACTGGAAATCAAATATCCTGTTGACGGTGAGGAGTTCCATGAACTTAAAAACACAAGGCAAATCCTTGTCACCCCGGAGTACAAGAAACAACCGCAAGTATATCGGATATATCAAATAAGCAAGCCTATTAAGGGCACTGTGACTATAAATGCACGACACGTCAGCGAACGAAAAGCATTTGATTTGGTAAGACCGTTTGCGTGTAATACGCTCCAAGAAGCATTAGTCCAGATTAAGCGGAATATACACACAGATGGCGCACCGTGGACGTTTTGGTCTAATATATACGACACCAACGAACGGTTTGTGCTGGGTGCACCCGCTTCACTTGGTAGTGTTCTTGCTTCACTGTCGAAAATGTACGGTGGAGAGTTTGAGTTCGATATGTACCGTGTAAACATACTGCGTCACAGAGGCACGGGAGAACAGCCGGAGGATGATACTGTACAGATTTTGTACGGTAAAAACCTAACGAATCTGGAAGCCGTTGAAGCCGTGGATGAACGTGTGATAACGGGCATTTGTCCTGTTTGGCTTGGTGAAAATGGCGATTTGGTGCATTTAACGAATTATGTAATCAATAGCCAGTATGCAGGGCGTTACCCTTTTGATAGAGTATCGGTCGTTAATTTTACCAATGCTTTTGCCGATAGGCCCACCGAGAGTGCTTTGGAACAGGCGGCAATACGGTATATGGCAAACAATAACATTGGTTTGCCCATCATATCTTTGAAAGTGTCGTTTGTAAACCTTGCTCAAACGCAAGAGTATGAAAATCTTGGAGTGCTGGAGCGTGTAAACCTTGGAGATACTGTTTTTGTTCGGCATTCTGATTTAGGCGTTGACGTTTCCGCAAGAATTACGGCAACGGACTTTGACGTGCTGAACGAGAAATACATAAGCGTTACTGTTGGTCAAGTGGTACAGAATATGTCATCTGCGCTTATGGCATCCAATCAGAGCGTGGACGAAAAGGTAAAGGGAGCGGAAAATGCGGTAGGCAGTGCGGTTTCTCATGCAGTCAGCACCATTACTGGGGCCAACGGTGGGAACATTTTAACGACTTATGATTCGGACGGGTGTCCTATTGAAATATTTATTATGGATACCGATGACAAGAGCACAGCAGTAAATGTTATGCGGTTAAACAAACATGGAATAGGATTTTCCAATTCTGGTATCGTAGGGCCGTACAGTATTGGTTGGCGTATAAATGGATTCGCTGATATTTTTGATGGCAGATTTCATGTTTCATCCACAGCGGACGGGGAACCTGTCATAAACATAGAATACAACAATAAGAGTGTTGCTATATCCAACAAGGACATAACGCTTACGCAAAAAGGTGCTGGCGACAGTGTTATTAAACGGATATTGTTGGATATACAGAACATGAGTATCATGCTGAAAGACGCTAACGTAGGGACGCTAATTGTCGATGAAGCAAGCGTATCTTTGTATGATGCAGGGGGCGACAAGAAAGCCGAATTAGACGAGGGGGGAATGTGGTTTTTCCCGGATGCACACACGCAGACATTATACCCTGCTTCCGGGTGGGGAGAGTATGTAAACGCATCGGCGGAAACAATAAGTTCATCTTGGACGAAAAGTTCGAAGTCCTACACAATACAAGACGGACAGGGCGGGTGGTACATGATTGAAGCGTCTGCGGATGCGGAGGGTAGTATCGCCATAGGAGTATTGGAAGCCGGGGCCACAGATGTAAAGATTTTAGCCATAAATGACGTTAATATGTCAGACATAGCCGGAGACACAATAGGTTCCGTGTCGCAATCATGCGTAAGGAAGTGCAATGCTGGAGATACGATAAACGTATATGTGAAGGCCGTATCGTCTGGGCAGGTAAGCACAGCCTTGAAAGTACATGGGCCATTACCATAAAATGTATTGACGCAGAAGGCTTGTTGTGGTTTACTTAAAGAAAAGGGGGTGGTGTTATGCTTGGAGATGTAGGATCGTTAATAGCAACAATAGCCGCAATTATTTCATCTTGCGCTGGTATATATGTATATATCAAAAAAGCGTTGAAAACGCTGTTTAAAACACAGACAACGGATCTGCAAGAAAGGTTAGACAAACAAGAAAAAGCCATAAACCGTGTAGATATGGAAAACTGCAAAAACTTTCTTGTTTCGTTTTTAAGCCGGGTTGACAGAGAACAGGAAGTTGATGAAATAGAGAGAGAGCGGTTTTGGGAACAATATGAACACTACTTATCGCTGGGAGGAAACAGTTACATAAAAAACAAAGTTGAGACGCTTTGTAAGAAGGGAGTGTTATGACTGGTACGATTGCAAGATGGACTACACCATCAATCACATATAAGCCATCTCAAGTTCAGGTAGAGGATATC